>CAYTLV010000012.1:0-17082 GCA_964438445.1 uncultured bacterium
GACCTTCCGGCTGGCGTCCGAACGTAGAGAGGATCTGCCGGATGGTCGGAAAAGAGAAGAAGAGATGGGGAGAAGCTTGATTTTCGAAGCTCCGAAAGAGCGAAGTAAAGGTAAGAAGGCGAGAGAGTCATTGGGATATAAAAGTTGATGGTTGATAGGTTGAAAAGTTGAAATTGATATCCGAACAAGGAACAAGGAGTTTTGACTTAAGAAGTAAATATTTACTTCAAATATCATATATCGTTAATTCTTATTCATTATTCATAGAGTCCCGCAGGGACGATAGCTTTGTAGTTGAACGGTCCGACTTGAAACATGAGCTCCGTAGGAGCGGAACAAATAAAATTGACAATTGCATAAGACGTAAAGACCTTCCGGCTGGCGTCCGAACGTAGAGAGGATCTGCCGGATGGTCGAGAAAGAATGAAGAAGAATCGTGTGATCCTTCTACCTCGCTGGCTGGAGGATACGGAGGGCAGGGGTGAGACGTGAGGAGAGGAAAGATGGAGAGATGAGGAAAAAGGAGTATGTCATCCCGGAAAACATGCTGGTAGCTTGTTTATCCGGGATCTCATTTGTATAATGATCCACAATGTTTTCGAGGAATGAAATTATTTAGATCCCGGATAAGTTTGTGAAGAAACTTTCCGGGATGACATTTTAATTATTCCTACTTCGCCAACTGACGGATAAGCAGGACAGGCGTGAGAGGTGAGGAGGAGAGAGAGAGAGGAGAGAGGGAGAGAAAAACAATTAAACAATCGAACATCGAACAATTAAATAATCGAAGTTTAATTCTTAAATCTAATGTTCAAATGTTCATGATTCGATATTTAAGGACTCCCGAACTCCACACCCTGAAGCCCATACCCCGATCACCGATCATAAATTTAGGCGCAAAATTAATTGTATTATCTTTCTGTATTGAGTATTTTACTTTGACCTCAGGCCTTCGTCGACGGAGTATCCGCCGAACCCCGTCAGGTCCGGAAGGAAGCAGCGGTAGGCATTTGTTCTGTGCGACAAGCAACCTGGGGTCTTTTTATATTATTAGTAGGGAACACTCATGAGTCATAAGGTTATCAGTTTAAAATATCGCCCTCAGCGTTTTGAGGATGTTATCGGTCAAGAACACATTACCATTACCTTAAAAAATGCGATTGAAAAGAACAGACTGGGGCATGCCTATATTTTTTCAGGACCAAGAGGAACGGGAAAAACAACGACAGCTCGTTTGCTTGCAAAGGTTGTAAATTGTGAAAATCCCATAGATGGCAATCCCTGTAATGAATGTACGACCTGCCGAGAGATCACCGAAGGACGCAGCATGGATGTGCTTGAGATCGATGGAGCATCAAACCGTGGTATTGATAGTATTCGTGATTTGCGCGAGCAGGTAAAATATCCTCCGACACATGGAAAATATAAAGTCTATATCATTGATGAATTCCATCAGATCACAAAAGATGCCTTTAACGCATTATTAAAAACCCTCGAAGAACCACCTAAACATATATTGTTTATTTTTGCTACAACGGAACTACATAAAGTTCTGCCAACGATCTTAAGTCGCTGTCAGCGATTTGAATTCAAGCGCATTCCTTTGTTGCCGGTCATGGAGCTTCTGCGGAATATTGCTAAACAGGAGGGAATCGCCATTGATGATGATTCTTTGCTCCTGATAGCAAAGAAAGGGGATGGAAGTATCCGAGACAGTGAAAGCATTCTGGAACAGGTTATTGCTTTTTCTAATAAAGATATTTCTTATGAATCCATCTTGAATATTTTAGGCGTTATTCGTGAAGAAGTATTTTTTACAATGTATCACGCACTTATTGAAGCTAAGGCCGATAAGGCTCTTATGATTATTGATGATATGTTAATGCACGGTTATGATCTTTTGGAATTTGTGACGGTGTTCTCGATTTTCCTACGTGATCTATATATGGTTAAAGCTCATGGATCTGCCGATATCTTAAACACAACAGAAAATCTCAAGAAAGAATACAGCGAGTTGGCAAAAACTCAAGATGCTCATACGCTGATTAGGATGCTGTCTATTGTCAATGATGAAATAGCAAGAATCTCACGTTCTTCCAATACAAAGATTCTTGTGGAAACTTTGTTTATTAAACTATCCAATCTGCAGGATTTAAGACAACTGGATGAAATGATCGGGCAAATGAAACAGGCATCGTCTCATACAAATTTCGTAGCACCTGTGACTGCTCCGCGAGTAGAGCCAGCAATCAAGACTACACCGGTAGCAAAAGAACCAACACCCAAGACCTATACAAGTCCTATCTTGAACGGCAACATTAAAGGAGCATCATCCGCTTCTCCAAAAGTTGTAGTTCCAGAAAATAAAGAAGAACCAAAGGTTGAAGCCTCACCTGAGCGGATTGTATCTGATGGGGCTGACGCAATCAGTATTGAAAAAGTCAAAGATCAATGGCAAGCTGTTGTCGATTGTGTTCAACCTCAAAAACCGGCGGTTGCTAGTTTACTTTGTAATGTTGGGATCAGTAGAATACAAAATGGGACATTGGTACTAATAGTAGGAGACGAATATTCCTACAATACTATCATAAGAAATGAACAAATTATCTGTTCTTGTCTGGAGAAAACATGCGGAGTTAAACTTTTACTACGTGTAGAAAAGAACAAAGTACCTGATACGCAAAGGGTTATAAAGAAACAGGAAATTGATAAAGCAACTAAGCAGATTCTCCAAAGTTTTGACGGTGAATTGCTATAATCAGTTGACAAATGTTTATTATTGGTATAAATTAATCTGGTTGTTAATTAAACACAATTGGGATAAGAAATACTACTATAGAATTTCGAATGAATTGATCCATAAATACTAAGGAGTTGTTATATGAGGCTAGTAAAATTTTTAGTAGCATTGCTGCTTATTATCAGTATTGCATTTGCGGGTACTACCGGAAAAATTTCCGGTGTTGTTCGTGATGCCAATACGGGTGATCCTCTCCCGGGTGCAAATGTATTATTAAGTGGTACATCCATGGGAGCAGCTGCAAATACCGAAGGTTATTTTGTTATTTTGAATATACCTCCGGGAACTTATGACTTAGTAACATCCTATGTTGGATATGCAAGACTTCAAAATAGCGAGATCAGAGTCATGATCGATCGTCTGGTTACCATTGATTTTGATATGAAAGTAGAAGCTTTTGCGGGTGAGGAAGTTGTTGTTACGGCAAAACGTGACCTTATCCAAAAAGATAATGCAAGTGGTCAGTTGAACGTTTCTTCTGATGAGATAGAAGCACTACCTGTTACGACCATTACTGAAGTTCTGAGCCTAAAAGCCGGTGTTTCCGGTATGAGCGTTCGTGGTGGTGGGACCGATGAAACAGCATTTATGTTAGATGGTATCTCTCAGCGTGATGCCCGTACGAATGAACCTCTTACTACCATTCCTTTGAGTGCTATTGGTGAAATATCAGTACAGACCGGTGGTTTTTCAGTTCGTTACGACGATGCGCGCTCAGGTGTGGTTTCTGTTGTAACAAAAGAAGGACATACTGACAAATATTCCGGTACGGTTTCATTAAGAATGAGTCCGGCAGGTCCGAAAAATTACGGAATTTCCGTTTTTGATCCTGATGGCTATTGGCTGTATCCATATTTGGATGATGATGTTGCCTGGACAGGTACATCCCGTGAATCCTTTACGGACTTGAACGGAAATGGATCGTGGGATGAGCATGAACCACTAAATGACGTAAATGGCAACTATCGTTATGATGAACCGCTTGATGATTATTCATTCAAACAATTAAACGGAAATTATTTTAATGGTTGGGAAAGTACTGCAATAAAGACCTTACAGACTGAAGGAGATGGGGATGACCTGACTGCTGTAGGTGCTCAACGAATTTTCCAGTACGAACACCGCAAAGATGGCGAGATATACAAACCCGATTACAATATGGATATTGGCCTTGGTGGTCCAGTCCCCGGATTAAGCAGTCTTGGAAACCTTCGTTTCTACGCTTCTTATTTCAGAGAGCGGACTATGTACCTTATTCCAATGACGACAGATGGATTATATAATCAGTCCGGTATGCTCAAATTGACAGCTGATGTTGGAGATAAAGGTAAATTGTCATTAACAGGTCGTTTGGGATCTTTGGATGGAACATCTTCTTCAACACAAGGTCACTCCGGCTATTTTTCAAGTGCTTGGGGGCTTGCTAACCGTTTAGATCGTTCCGGATTTACCGTTCCTTGGCGAATTTTTACATGGTCATATTACTCACATATGCGTCGCTACGATAATTCTCTCGCAGCAAAATATACTCAGCAATTAACCGAAAAGAGCTTTTTTGATGTTTCTGTTTCTCGTACTCAGACCCGTTATATGACAGGTCCTGATGGATTACGCGATACAACTCAAAATGTCGAAGTGCTTCCCGGATATTTTATGAATGAAGCACCTGAAGGTTATTGGCCATATAATGAAACCAGTATTGATGGTAAATTATCAACTGGTGGTTCACTGGGTGCAGGAAGGGACTCAACCATTACCGCAACCTACTTGGTAAATGCTAATTATAAAAACCAGTTATCGGAATTCAATGAATTTAATGCAGGAGTTAAGTTCCAACTCGAAGATGTACATATTAATTTCGGTGCGGTAAACTTAATGTTGCCTGATGGCAATGAATGGAATGATTTTCATTATAAACCTTATCGTTTAACGGCATGGGCTGAAGATAAATTGGAATTTGAAGGTTTATATGCAACTCTTGGTTTAAAGGGAATGTACTTTAATCCCAATGCAGAATGGTATTTCCCTTCGACTTTTGACCCGACCTTCTTTACGGGAAACTTTAATGAAGATACCATGCCGGATACACTTGTTAAACCTGCTGAAGCACAATGGTATCTTACTCCTGTTTTGGCAATATCACACCCCATTTCGGATAATGCAAAATTGTTTTTCAATTACGGACATTTTATCCAAAAGATCAATACGCAGACCATGTTCCGTTATGAACGTGAGATGAGTGGACAATTGAATTATCTTGGTAATCCCGAGGCACCTTTTGAACGTACTGTTGCTTATGAGTTGGGTTTTGATATGTCAATACTGGATATGTACACTATTCATTTATCCGCATACTATAAAGATATTAAGAATCAAGCCAGCTGGACCGATTATATCGGACTGGGTGGTCAGGTCAATTATTCTGCTCTAAACAACCGTTATTATCAAGATATCCGTGGTTTTGAGGTAGAATTGAAAAAAGTAATTGGCGATTGGTTTACAGGCTGGCTGAACTTTGAGTACCGTGTATCCTCTTCGGGTTATTTTGGTGCAGGCACTTTCTATGATAACGATATTGAAAATCGTCAATACTTAGAAGATAACCCTTATCAAAGCAAACCTTTACCTCGACCTCGCTTTAAAGCATATTTCGATATTCATACACCTAAATATCTGTCTAATGCATTGATTGCCGACTGGCACCTGGCTCTTATTCCCACTTGGACTGCCGGTTCCTATACAACATGGAATCCACAGAATGCTGAAGATATTCGCGGTGCACGCATTACGTATAACACGAAATATGTTGATACTTACAATCTAAATATGAAATTATCTAAAAAACTAAAGATCACAGACAAGATCTCATTAAAAGTTTTTGCCGATATATCAAATGTACTGAATACCCGATGGTATTCCAATGTAGCATATTATGATACATATGACTACTATGATTATATGTATTCATTGCATTTCCCTGCAGAAGTGGGTGATCCTTTGGATTACGGAAATATCCCCGGCGCTGACCGCCCCGGCGACTACCGTGATTTGGATGTAGAATATGTGCCCATGGCATACGTTGAAGATGTTTCAACTTTCGCGAACGGTAAAGATGGTGTTCTATATTTTAATGACGAAGACAATGATTACTATGTTTTCACGAATGGCGTTTTTCTACCCGAAAATAACGCTACGGTTGATCAGGTGTTGAACGATAAGGCCTACATTAATATGCCTGCTTTTGAAGCGTTGACCTTCCTGAATCCGCGAAACATCTTTTTGGGCGTAAACGTATCATTTGATTTCTAAATTCGTTAATGCAAATAGAAATAAAGGGTAAACATATGAAATTAAGTAAAATAAAAGTGTTGGTCAGCATCATGCTCGTCTTGGGTATGGTTGTCTTGCCGGCACGAGATATTAAATGGCTGGCGATCGGCAATTTACAAAATTGGTTTTCGTCAGATGGATGTGAAATTGAGATTGGACGTACCGGTGCTACATCAGATCAAATTGATGGTCTGCGTTATTACGCACTTTACGATAACCAGGATGTACAGTGCGCAAAAAGTTTATGGATTGGCGCTGCCAACTATGTTGATCCGGTTTCAGGTTTTACATATGATCATAAAGTGGTTAATATAGGTCCTCGACAAGTAGACGATCAAGGTGCCATCTTTAATATAGAATATAAACTTATTGGGAAAAAAACAAGACCTGCCGTCTTTGTGGATGGTTCTCCGGCAAACCAATTGGTCTATTTGGAGTCTACTCTTGATGAAGTGGATCCTGACCTTCCTTGCGACCGGATGATTTTCAACCAAGTCAATACCTCGATGGGTATTTCCTTTACCCGTAAGGTTATGGCCTTCTCCAACAATTATCACCAGGCATATCATTTATATGAATATGAATTTACAAATAACGGAATTATAAATGCGGCTGGTGCAACAAATCCACAAACCTTGAATGATGTGTATTTTTACTGGACTGCTCGTTATGGCATTAGCCGTGAAGCAACAGAATATGAATTAGGTATCCTTCCACAAGCAGCGGCTTGGGGACGTAATACCATGAATCATGCTTTTGGTCGCAAAGGTAACTGGGGTACCGGTATGACAGAGGAACTTAATATCCAAGGTACTGTGAAAACTATCCCCAATGATATACGTGGAGTTTTCTCATGGCAAGGCAGTTGTGAAAAAGCAGCTCAATCACACGCAGACGACTTTGGTGCTCCCTATGATGAAGGTGACAAACGTTTAACTTCCGTGCAATTCCCGGGTATTGTTGTGATCCATGCAGACACCAGCCCAATAGACCCGACGGATGATGTCAATCAACCTTCGGCATGGCAGTCAATTGCCAGTGACTTAAAACCCCAGACGAACAATATGGATCAGTATGATGCAAATACGATGACAGCCCGATATGAGTATATGGAAGGTATAGAACCGGCAGGCTATCTGGAAAAAACACATGCAGAATATGTTATTGAGGCCAACGAAGTTCCTTTTGAAAATATGCCGGATTGGCCGGGAAATAGCGGAGGTATATCAGCAGCTTATGGTTTTGGACCTTATGATTTAGCTCCCGGGCAATCAGTTAAGATCGTATATGCGGAAGCAGTAGGTAGTATTGATATGAAGACTCGCAGAACTGCTGGTAAAATATATTGTAGCATAGAAAAAGATGATTCAGACTATAATGATTACTTAATTCAAAAAGATGCTGTTGTAACGCAAGGTGTAGACAGCCTATTCCAATATTTCCATCGAGCAGTTGACAATTATACATCAGGTTATAATATCGCTTTTCCTCCCGAAGCACCTGAATCATTCTCGGTTCTTCCCGGGGGTGATCGTATTACCTTAGCTTGGGCACGAAACAGCGAAAATTCACCGGGATTTGCCGGATATCGTATTTACCGTGCATTGGGTGAATATGATTCAACATATCATTTACTGCTTGATGTTACGAATCCAGTAACCTACGAAATTGATGCTGGATTCTGTAAATATGATGATCGCACAGCTGTTCGCGGTTTTGATTATTATTATTATATTGAATCTTATGATGACGGAACTCAAAATGGTGATAGTCATGTCTTGAGCAGTAGTAAATTTTATACACTTACAAGTACACCGGCACAGTTGAAACGTTTACCGGGTAAATCTCTTGAAGATATTCGTATTGTTCCAAATCCCTATCATGTTCGTGCAAAACAGATGCAATTTGGTACTGCCGGCGGACAAGCTGACCGTATCATGTTCTATAACATTCCTCCAAAATGTAATATTAAGATTTACACGGAGCGTGGTGACCAGATTTGGGAAACAGAGCATGTAAACAATAGTGGTGATGAAGCCTGGGTTTCCATTACGGATTTTCGTCAGGTTGTTGTCAGTGGTGTCTATATTGCATTGATCACGGTAACGGAAGATTATATTAATGATGCAACTGATGAAACGTACTTCCTTGTTGGTGATCAGATCATTAAAAAATTCATAGTAGTAAGATAAACAAGAAAATATTAATGGAAGGAAAGTAGTATGAAAAAAGTATTGCTTATTTCAATAGTTATCACACTGATAGCGCTTACGGGTTGTATCTATACCCCTGCAACGCATATCCCAACAGAAGCCGAACAGGCCGCTTTGGATATTTTTGCAAATGATACCACGGCAACATTAGATACTGTTGATTGTGTAATCCTTGAAGCAGTAAATGCTGATTGGAAAGAATCTTATGTGGATACTGTCACAGGATTTATTGGTGATGATAGCACCTTTTTGGCACTTCTTGGTGCTGATGGAGCAGCTCTGACACCAGCTAGTGCAGAAAAAATGCGTATTAATGTAAATGGTGAATTTCTAAGCGGCTATGCCAGTGTTACTATGACAGCAGCTGCAGAAATTAATGTTTATATGGATATTCATGGCGCTGTTACTATTTGGGATGCCAATGGAGATATCGTGGATTATGATGTTTACGGTGTCAGCCCAGCATGCGCAATGGTCTTTAAAGGTGATGATAGATCTTCTGTAATTCGTGAACATTATACCTACTCTTTGGATGCGGGTGATTATTATCTTCGCTTTCAAAAAGCGGAAAACGCGGCTTACAAAAGCAAAAATTACTTTTTTGCAGTTGTTAATTAATAAACAAAGCTAATTCATTTAGATACTAAGGAGTTTAAGATGAAACGAATTATAAGTATAATTCTTCTAGCCTTGATCGCATGCTCGTTCGGATGGGCTGATGACCAAAAACTAGCTCAAACAGGAATGCAATTCCTTTCTGTTGCTACAGATGGTCGTGGCGCTGCAATGGGGCAGGCTTTAACAGCGATCGAAGGCTATTCAATGGCTTTTTTCTATAACCCTGCATCAGCAGCCAAAATGACCAAGACAATGGATTTGACTGCCAGCCAGAATAACTGGATCGCAGGTATTAAACATAATGCTTTTTCAGCCGCTTTCAGTCCTATGAACGGCCGTATTGGTGTTTTTGGTATTACAGCACGTAATATTGATTACGGTGAAGTAGAAGGCACTATCGTTGCGGCTAATGATAACGGTTACGTTGAAATAGGTACAATGAACCCGACAGCTCTTGTAGTTAGTGTCGGATATGCTCGCTCACTAACAGATAAATTTGCTGTTGGTGGAAATGTTGGCTATGCTGTTCAACAGCTTGGTCAGAGTATTGTACCCTTCGGTGATAGTCTACAAACAAAATCAAACATTGCCGGTGGAATGACCTTTGATTTTGGTACTCTTTACTATACCGGTTGGAAAAGCCTCGCATTTGGTATGAGCGTGAGAAACTTCTCAGGCGAGATCAAATACGAAGATGAAGGTTTTCAGCTTCCTTTGACTTTCTCAATGGGACTTTCAATGGATGTGATGGATCTTCTGCCTGAAAAACCGCAGAATCAATCTCTAAAATTATCAGTTGATGCCTTACATTATCGCTCACATCCTGAACAGATCAATATTGGGATGGAATACGGCTATGCAAATCTTGTATTTGCACGTGTCGGTTATAGGACAAGCGAAGATATTCAAGCTCTGAGCTTTGGTATAGGCTTGAATATTAAAGGTATTGTTGTTGATTACGCTTATACACCGACAATCGATTTTGCCGATGTACAGCGCTTCACAATAGGGTTCGCGTTTTAAATTAATTGAATAATAAAAGATGAGAATTATGCGCAAGATATTAAATATTATTATTTGCCTTGTCTTATTAACATCAGTATTGATGGCTGGTACCTATGGAAAGATTACTGGTCGCGTTATCAATGCGGAAAATGATGAACCCCTTGTTGGTACCAATATTATGGTTCAAGGGACCGGACTGGGGTCATTTACCGATAATAACGGATATTTCGTTATTCTGAATGTTCCGCCTGCCAGTTATAATGTGATCGCTTCCATGGTGGGTTATACCCGTATGATAGTGGAAGGTGTAACGGTTCACATTGACCTGACGACGAAAGTTAATATGACATTGACTGAAGAAGTGATCGGTTTAGACGAAGTGGTTGTAACCGCCGAAAAACAAATTATTAAGATGGATGTGGCTAGTAGCCAAACAGATATTTCATCAGATCAAATTAAGGCTCTTCCTGTAAATAGCATGAGTGATGTGATCGGTATGGAAGCAGGTATTGATGCAAACTTCAATATTCGTGGCTCCTCCGCATACGAAACTGCATTTTCGGTTGATGGTATGAGTATGAACGATGAGCGTTCAAACATACCTTATACGACTGTAAGTATTAACTCCGTTCAAGCAGTTAATATTCAGATCGGTGGTTTCAATGCTGAATATGAAAATGCTCGTTCAGGTGTCATCAATGTTGTAACTAAAGAAGGTAAAAAAGACGAATATGAAGCAGGTGTAACAATTCGTTATTCTGCACCAAACAAAAAGTATTTCGGACCGGTTCTTACATCCGCCGAAGGTTACTATGGTCGTCCCTATAATGATGATGAAGTAGCTTGGTGGGGGACTGCTGCCGAAGACTATACGGATATTAATGAAAATGGTCAATGGGACTCCGGTGAGCCTTTTGTCGATAATGATGGAAATTCTGCTTATACCAATTCTCCCTGGGATGTTTATGAACGTAATTCGAACAGAGCATGGGAAGGATTTAATAATTATGCATTAAGCAGTTTGGAAGATGATGATGAGGGTAATGATCTCACTGCCGCTGCATGGCAGCGTGTATATCAGTATCAGCATCGTCGTTCAGCCAATATTGTTAGTCCCGATTATACCATAGATGTTGGTGTAGGAGGACCTGTTCCTTTTGTTGGTAAGGCCCTTGGTAATCTTCGCTTCTTTGCATCCTATCGCGGTGAACAAGAAGCCCTCGCGATTCCCTTGGCAAGCGATACTTATAATGATAACAAAGCAACGCTAAAACTGACAAGTGATATTTCTCCTAAAATTAAATTGAATATTTCCGCTATGCATAGTAAAACCAAGTCTGTTTCTTATGCGTCATGGACTTCATTACCAACCGGAAATAATTATTTTAGATCTGTTTCTTACCTGACCGATATTGCTAGTACAGATTATTATGTCTTTATGGATGCAACTTACTGCCCTACAGAAATTACCCGTAACAGTATTGGTCTACGTTTAACACATCAGCTTAATAATCACTCATATTACGAAGTTGATCTTCAGCGCATGGGATCCGATTATTATACTCAACGTCTCGGAGCACGCGATACGACCAGAAATGTTGAAATTGTTCCAGGCTATTTCCTGGATGAACAACCTTTAGGTTATTGGTATACTGACGATGGAGATAATATCGGTGGTTATGAAGATGTTGTTGGAATGCGTACTAACTGGGGTGGTTTTGCGACTGACCGTAGTAAAAACTATACAACCAGTGCTAAGGCCGATTATAAGAATCAAATCAATGAAAATAATGAATTAAAGACCGGTGTTAAATTTGTTTACACCGAATATTATATTAATGCGTGGAATGATCATCCGACTAATCCATATTTTAATTTCCTAAATGAATGGTATCAGGATCCCTGGCGTTTGGGTGCTTATGTACAAGATAAATTGGAATTCGAGGGCATGGTTGTCAACCTTGGACTACGTTATGATATGTCTCAGGCAAATGATGATTGGTATGTATATGACCAATATGATGTATTACTAAACACATCGAACGGTTTTTACATTGATAGCCTTGCAACAAAAGCAAGAACAAAACCTATAATGGCTTTAAGTCCTCGTTTTGCTATCTCGCACCCCATTTCTGAACGGGCAAAGATCTATTTCAATTACGGGCATTTCAATGCTCTTTCTCAGTCACGCTACCGCTTTGTAGTTGACAGACTGGGTACCGGACAGATCAACCGTCTTGGTGATCCTGAACTCCCATACAGTCGTACTATTCAGTATGAGTTGGGATATGAGCATCGCTTGTTTGATGATTATCTTTTCAAACTGAAAGGATATTACAAAGATATTACTAATCAACCGGCATGGACCTATTATACAAGTATGGATAATAAGGTTAACTATTCAGTCGCAACTGCACGCAATTACAAAGATGTTCGCGGAGTTGAGGTTGAACTGAAGAAAAGCTACGGTGATTTCTTTCTCTTTAATATGAACTATACTTATCAAGTTGTTTCTTATGGGTATTATGGTAATACACACTATTATGAAAATCCAACAGAACAGATGGAATATGATCGTGATCACCATATTTCTACTCATTACCAGACACGCTCCCTTCCTGTTCCTCTGTTTGAGTCATACTTTCTTTTCCGTACTCCTACGGATTACAGTTTGTTAGGCTTAGATCCTATGATAACAGGTGACTGGGCAGCCAACGTAATGTTTAAGTGGCAAGCAGGTTCAATTACGACATACAGCCAGACGGATGATCCTTATGTAAAGGATAATGTCCGCTGGAAAGATTACTATATGACAGATATTAAAATCTCAAAGAAAATCAACCTAAAACCTGTAAGTATATCATTGTTCCTTGATATTAACAATGTGTTGAATACAAAACGTTTGAGCTATTCCGGTTTCTCAGATTCCTATGACCGCTATGATTATCTGAATTCATTGCATTTCAGTGATGAATTGGGTGTAGAGCAGGGTACGGACAAGATCGGTGACGTTCGAAAAGAAGGTGCTGACTATTCTCCGATCGTGAGTATAAGTAATATCGGCACACTCACTAGTGTAGGAAACACAATGGCACTGTATTACGATAATGCCAGTGAATCTTACTTTACTTGGGACGGCAGCGACTATATTGCAGCCGAACAAACCCATGTTGATCAGGTATTCACAGATAAAGCCTATATAGATATGCCCGATATTGACAGCTTTACCTTTTTGAACCCACGAAAGATCAGCCTTGGTATAACACTTAATTTCTAATGATTCGAGGAATATATGTTTAGATCGAATATATCAAATAAAATTCTAATAATTGCAGTATTGGCACTGCTTTCGGTAATGGCGTTTGGGCAAAGCTATGTTGATCCGGGACTACAAAAGTACATCAATGTAGGTTCTTTGCAATCTCCTTTTTCTGCCGGTGGTTGTGAGCGCGCTTATAATAATGTTTATTATGAAGGACTCCGTTGGCCCGCATGGTATGCGTATACGGATAACCATGTTATTGATCGTCAGTGGATGGTGTGTAAGAATTTTACCGATTCAGAAAGTAACTATTATAAGTTTCTTGGCGTCAAGTTCAGTCCCAGTGCTTTAAATCCGGAATATGGTTTCCCGATGGCATTGACACAAAGTGCACAATTTCAAACACCTATTGTCGAGGTTGATTTTAACCAAAAGATCGAAGAAGACTATATTGATGATTATTATAGCGAAGACCTAAGCTATGACCGTAAGATTGTTAATATCTTTAATAGTTATTTAGGAGTAGAATATACACGTACCGTCTATGCCTATAGTCAGGAGTATCATGATAATTACTTTATTACCGAGTATGTGTTAAAAAACACCGGTAATACAGATTATGATGCAGATATTGAACTTCCTAGCAACAGTATTGAAGGATTGCTTTTTGCTATGATGCCCAGATATGCTACCAGCCGTGAAGTTGGTTATGTTACTACAGGAGAAATGACATGGGGAAAAGACCAATGGGTCTCTTTCATGGACGTAGATGATGTAGATACATACAATCCTGACAGCTTGCGCTGTTTTTGGTCATGGTTTGGTCAAAATTCAACAATTTCATCCTCATGGGATCATATGGGGGGTCCTGATGGTGGCGATGGAAGTTTATTTAACAGTAAAGCCGGTCGCTTAACCGGTCCTCAATTTGCAGGAATGGCTTTTGTCCATGCAGATAAATCAGCTACAGACAAGAGTGATGACACAAGTCAACCTAAAACGCTTAGCTGGCATGGTGGTGATACAAGTCCCTCTGTTTATGGCTTGAGTGAAACCGGATCAGAAGATTTATATAATATGTTAACATGGTCCGAAGTATATGGTAGTTCCGATGATGGTAGCGGAAAAGGTGACACGATTCCTATGGTAGGTGTTGATGCAATGCGTAAACCTTACGGTGATGAAATACCACAGACAAAATTTGAATCTACCATGAAAAATGATGGTGGTGGAGCTGCGGGCTTAGTTGCTTTTGGTCCCTACGATCTTGTAATTGGCGATAGTGTCCGCATTGTCCTCGTTGAAGCAGTCAGTGGACTGGGTAGAGAAAAATGTGTTGAGGTTGGTGAAAACTGGCTCGCAAGTAAGAATCTAAAATTACCTGATGGCTCAACTACTACAAATCGTGATGCATATAAGAATGAATGGTTATATACCGGTCGTGATTCACTGTTCCAGACATTCAAACGTGCCCGAGCAGCATTCCGCAACAATTTGGTCATAGCAGAACCCCCACTACCGCCCACGACCTTCAGGATAAATTCCGAAGGTGACAATATTCATTTAAGTTGGGAAACAAGTCCTTCAGAAAATGAAGCGAACTTCGGTGGATACCGTATTTATCGTGCTATGGGATCCGTAGATTCTTTCTATCATGAGATCTATGCCTGTGGTGCCGATACGGAAGATCCGATTATTTACGATTACAAAGATCGTACTGCCATTCGGGGATTTGCATATTATTATTACATTACCGCATTTTCAGACGGTAGTTTAAATACGGATGCAAGACTGAACCCGGTTGGTAAACTTGAAAGTGGACGTTCATATACGCAGGCAAAACGACCTGCTTACCTTCGTCGGCCTCAAGGTGAAGATCTGCAAAATATCCGGATAGCCCCGAATCCTTATAACCTAAAAGCTGATTCTCGAAAACCGAATGCAACACAGTTGCAATTTCCCGGTGCCGATGGCTATGATAAGATCATGTTCTATAATATACCCGGGCACTGTGTTTTGAAAATATTTTCAGAACGCGGGGACTTGGTCCAAGAGATCGATCATCAAACGGGTAGTGGAGATGAAGCTTGGAAAATCATAACTTCCAGCGGTCAAATCGCTGTGGCCGGTGTATATATTCTATTTGTTGAAGTAACAGAAGATATTCATGTAGATGGTGACTCAACGAAGGATCTGGTCTATCGTGAAGGTGATTCCGTATATAAGAAATTTATTATAGTAAGATAAAAATGAAAGGATTTAAAATGAAGAAGACATTAATGAGTCTTAGTTTGATCTTAATTGTTATCCTGGCATTGACAGGGTGTTATGAGTGGCCGGATCCTATCTGGAATCCTGATGATACTGGCCTGGCGACACCTACGATCACCGGAGTGGATGTAACCACATTATTGGGTGGTATCGATGATATTACGATAACAGGTTCAGGATTTGGTAATACCGCCGATGAGTTATTGGTTTACTTTAAAAAAGGTACATCAGTGGGACGCGGTAGAGTTATTGCCGCTACAGATACTGAATTGATCGTGGAAGCACCTCCAGTATATTCCGATTCTCTTGAGATCTGGATAGATCGCCGCGGAGCCTTTGAATACGCAAAATATACCACTAATCTGATTACAATTTCATCAGGTATTAAAAAAATAAATATAACTACCGAATCAACCATGAAACAGATTGCAATTAATGAAAGTGGTGATATGTGGGTAGCTCTTGGTAGTAATAAAAGTATGTATCATATTACTGCTGATGATTCAGTTACATTAGTAGATGGTGTCTCTTTCGCAGGTACAATGAACGTATTGGCCATGAGATCAAGTGGAAGCGACCTTTATTATACTGTAAGAGAATATATTGCTAAATATGATGGCGCTATAGATCGGCACAAAGTAAATCCCGACAAGAACCCACTTTCTGATTTTGCTTTCGCAAATAATGGTAAGATCTATCTTGTTGGAGAGAACAACATTTACTCAACCGATCATGATATGATCAATGAAGCTGTTGCTGTATTGGATACCAATTACAACTACACAAAATGTGAAGTTTACGATGGTAAGCTCTATGCTGCAGCTACCTACGTTGGCAGCGATACCTTGAGATTACTCGAAAAATCGATCAGGACATATCCAATTAATACAGATGGAAGTCTTGGAACAGGTGAAGTAATCATTAATTGGACCGAGGATTTTGCAGGATCCGTTATAACCGGTATTACCTTTGATACCGATGATAAAATGTATGTTGCTACCAAAACCCGTACACCGATCTATGTCATTGAACCGGTTGCCGGTTCTTATGCCGATGGTAATATCGAATTACTTAACCCGGTAATACTGGATGCAATTATTTTGAGCATGCGTTGGGACACCGGCGATTACATGAGCTTTATTACTGAAGACAGTGAAGGGCTACAAGCTCCTAATCGTTTAAGAATGAGAACAACAGCTTCACCAAATTATATGCCATAAATTATACTATAAATATATTGCATTTACTGGGTAAATGTTATAATCTTTAGGAGTACTTGTGAAAATATACAGTAAACTAAACAAAAGGAGTAAGACATGAAAAAGTTGTTAATTGTGCTGCTTGCTATTTCTGCAACAGTTGCATTTGCTGGAGATTATGTTTTCAGTGAATTGCTTTACAGCTTCATGGGCGAAGACAGTATTAATTATGAACTGTTAGACGGAACAACTGATGGCTATCTGTTTAGCCCGCATGGTTCGGTTGTTGATCTAGAGGGTAAATTGTGGATCGGTTTTAATCATAATTATACCAGGCAATTTGAGTGCCTCAATGGTGACACGATCAGAACGCGTGGTATATAC
>CAYTLV010000012.1:17092-18354 GCA_964438445.1 uncultured bacterium
ACGCTGACGGTACACAGGCGACCTTCTCACCCATTGAGTTCTTAGAATTCGACGATGGTTCAAAAGATACGATCTTTGCAGAAAGCTATGCAAATGGCGGTGGTTTAGGAATCACTATGATGGATGATGGAAGTATTCTTTACACTTCTTGGGGAACCCTTTATAAAATTGATTACCTAACCGGTGAAGGTATTGCAAGGTGGTATCCTAAAATGGAAAGTTCAACTTATGCATTAACTTCCTTGACCGAAGCTGCTCACGATCCTGTACAGGAAATGATTTTCATTACCTCTGTTGCCCCTGGAAATAAAATTTGGGCGTTAGATGAAGATTTGGCTTTCATAGCTGAAGCTGCTGAAGGTCTACCGCAATACCACCGTTCGATTGTTGCACGTACAAAAACAGATGGAACAGGACAGATCTTTGCAGCTACTACATGGACCGGTTCAGGTATCTTTCTTTTGGAGTCAGATGATCCCGAATTTGAAAGTTATGTAGTAGTTGATACTGTTGGTAATGTTGAAACAACAAGTGAAGATACTGCAGTTACTTTTGTCGCTTGGGCTGAATGTCTGGACTGGGTTGATGTTGATAACGGTATCTTACTTTATGGTGCCTATACTACTCAAGTAATTAAAACATTAAAAGTAAAAAAACCCGATATTTTACATAAGTCAGATTGGGTAATTTATGATGTAGATAATAAGGTAGAAATTGCCAGCTTTGGTAAATACTATCCCGCCGCACCTGCTAACGAAGCAGGTCTTATTCTACCTGTAAATGAAGATGTACCTGCAGATTCACTGGGTGGTCAACCAATGAGTCTGACACCTCGTGGTGCAACTGTTGAAGTTGATGGCGATTATTATAAGTTTACAATTAATGATTACGATCTTGGTACTGTACAAACAGTAGAATGGGATGCCGGTACAGCTATCGGTAACGATCGTTATGTTCCTTATGGCTTTGCTTTAGAACAAAACTATCCGAATCCTTTCAACCCTACAACATCAATTTCTTTCAATATTCCTGAAAACTTTGATGTTTCTGTAGACGTTTACGATCTAGGTGGCGCTAAAGTTGCTACAGTATATAATGGCTATATGGAAGCTGGTTCACATAATATGACCTTCGATGCTTCAGATTTAGCTTCAGGTACTTACCTTTATAAGCTGACAGCTGGTAATTTAGTTGTATCACGTAAGATGACTCTCGTTAAATAAAATAACGAAACATCCTATAAATAAAAAACCCGTCTTCGG
>CAYTLV010000013.1:0-17980 GCA_964438445.1 uncultured bacterium
AGGTGCATTACCCCGCAAAACGTCATCTCCATCCTGATAACGATAATAAATGGGAATCAATTCGTTGCGAAAATCCATACGGTAGACATTTAATGCAAATGTCAACTTATCGGAGATATAATCTAGCCCAAGTTCAAGATCAAGCAAAGACTCATGATGTATCAAGGGATCAGTGATCGCACCGTTATAAGGATTTACAACAGCAGCCATGACCGTGACATCATTATCGTCATAAATATCGTTGCTTGAAGGTTCACGCTTTGAGGTAGATACATTGATAAATGAGGAAAGTTCAGATGTAAAATTGTATCTCAAGCCAAGATGCGCATCCAAAAAGTGGTACGGGATCACAAAATGGTAGGGATTAGTAAAAACACCGATCGTATCTTGTTTCACTTCATAGCGATGGGTTAAATATCTGACATCTCCTTGAATATATAATTTATCTGAAAGGGTGATTATATCCTGAACATAGACGGACGCGGAATTTTTATTGGTCATATTTTCATAAAAGCGATGACCAACGGGAATCTCTCCAAAATCTTCAATATATAGAACCTCGCCATAATGAGTTGAACCGTAAAAACGGACATCACCACCTAAGGACACAATAGAATTCGGAAAGCTATAGCTCAGATCGGCAATACCACCAACATACTGATTATCAAGCCACTTGCGGGCGATCAGGTCTACTTCTGTTGTATCAATATAACTCCTAACATTATATTCATCTAGATCGGAGTCGCTTTTAAATTGCTGATAATATCCGTCGCCGTTCACATAGTACAGCGTTCCGTAGGCTTTAATTTTATCGGTAATCAGATGCGTATGATTCAAAAGAAAAATGGATTGTGTAAAGACATCTTTATTCACATTTGAATAGCCACCCTGATACGTGGTATCGGCATAATAATTATATCGTCTATCATTCATATCATCAAGATCAAATCCGTATTGCGGACTTACGCCATCCCAGGAAAAATTGGTCGATTCACTTCCCCAGAGATATTCCACACGGGTCATATGAGTGGGCTGAACCCACTGAAATCCCACATGAGCTGATTCTTGTTCAGTCCCGCTACCTATACGGTAACCATCACTTTCAAGATCAGAGAATCTAAAAACAAAGGAAATGCCCTGTTCGGGAAAAGGATTACCTACATAAGATATGGCCCGTTTTCCGCTGGGTGCATTCAAGCTATTTCCATCAAGAAAATTGCCATAGGCAATGCTTGCTTTTACACCGAGATCAAGTTTAGAGATATCACTCTCCATATTGACCGAACCGCCAAAGGCACCTGATGATAATGAATTACCAATACCTCGCTGTACCTGCACATCAGATGCATCGTTGAGTACATCACCATGATCCACCCAATAGACTGCGTGAGCTTCGGGATCATTTAAAGGAACACCATTGTACATGACGCCAATACGATCCTGAGAAAATCCACGGATATTGAGGTAAGTATAACCACTGCCGTTACCGGCATCAGAATAAGCATAAACACCCGGTTCCATATCCAGTACCATGGGAACATCTTGTTGATGATAGAGTGCATCTATATCTTCACGATCCAGGGTTGTAAAAGCAATCGGTGTTTTTCCTGTAATGGCACGCTTTCCGGTTACCAATACTTCATCGGCATGGAGAACAATAGGTTTTAAAGCGATCTTGTTTTTAATTGAATCACAAGATAGCACTAGAGTTTCATAACCAATGTGTGAAATTCTTAGAGATACAGGCAAATGATCAATTTTGATCTCAAATTGACCATATTTATCAGTGTAGATTCCACTTTTATTGTCCAGAACTTCAACAGATGCCGCGATAATACCCTTTTGGGTCTCGGCATTGATAATGGTTCCGGTGATCTGAGTTTGTCCGAAGACAGGCATGCAAGCGATAAGGATCGCAATGCCGAATAGAAGTCGTTTCATGTTTTCCTCCGCCGGAATTATCCGGATCAGGTTCCAGGGTTCATCTCAGCCGACGGAACTTCTCCTTCCGCAGCGCCCCTAACTTGGTTTGAAGTTATGACTAATTGTTTCATAATGTCAATAACAAATCAATAAAATTGTCATCTTGAGCGAAGTCCATCGAAATCTTGATGAAGATGGACGCAGTCGAAAGATCTATTCATGCTACTTAATACTATTTCATGAATAGATTTCTCCACTCTGTTCATACCCCTACGGTAAATTCACTTCGGTCGAAATGACAATTGAATCATATTATGCTTTAATTTAATCGCCTAGATATGCTTTATTAACTCTATGCTCTTGATATGTTTTATTAACTCTATGCTCTTGATATGCTTTACCCCGAGCTTTAGCTCGGGGATAATAACATCAAAAGATCTGGGTTTTAACCCATTTATTGGGGCACTTTGATCCACGGCATAAATGCCGTGGCAAAGCATAAAATGAAATATCCAAATAAACGCTTAAAAAAAATATTGCATTATTTTTATAGCCGATTTCCAGTCTTTATACCTTTCACAATCAAAATAAAAAAGGACAGCAACGCTGTCCTTTTTTTATTTAAATCTGTACTAATTACATATCAAGCAAAATCGGATCACCAAAACCCAATGCCTTGAGTGATTCCATTTGAGTAGCAGCATCACCAACGACAAGATAGATCATCTTATCGGGATGAATAAATTTTTCTGCCAATTTCTTATGGGACTCAAGAGTCGTTTCGTTGACGATCTTTTCATTGTTCTTGAAATAATCAACCGGTTTACCGTAGTAATCAATCGTCCAGAGCATACTTAGGACATTGTCCATAGTCTCAAAACGACGGGTATTTGATTTCAAGATAGCATTCTTAGTAAACTCAAGTTCTTCTTCAGTAATACCATCTTTATATTCAGTCATCAGATTACGAATGATCTCAAGTGATTCCAAAGTTGCATCCGTAACAACGGAAGTTGATACGCTGAAAGGACCGGCAACTTTTGTTCCGTTGAATCCGGAACGTGCACCGTAGGTGTATCCTTTTTCTTCACGCAGGGTCATATTAATATGAGACCCGAAAACACCACCAAGTTGATAGTTCATAACATAAGCGGGATAATAATTATCATCATTGCGTTTCATGCAAAGATTACCAACGCGAAGGGCTGATTGTTTTGAACCGGGGATATCAACAAAATAGACTGCAGATTCTTTTATAGATGCAGGCAATTTGTATTCCGGGATCACCACGTCTTTAGCTTCCCATGTTGCCTCAAGATCTTTTAGAGCTTTTTTAACACGAGCGGGAGAAACCGCACCGGCAATCTCAAAAGATGCCACTGAGGGTGAAAAGTTAGCTTCATAATAAGCTTTCAGATCATCCATTGTAATACTTTCAACAGATTCAATCGTTCCGACAGTAGGAATACTGTAAATATGATCTTCACCGTAAAGTAGTTTGCTGAATGTTTGACCGGCTACCGTATTTGCATCAGCTTTTGAACGTTTGATACCATTGATCAAACGAGTTTTAGCTAATTCGAATTCTTCTTCATCCCAACGGGGTTCAAGCATGATCTCTTCAACGAGATCAATGGTTTTTTCGAAATTACGTGCAAGACAATTTCCGGCAATAATCATGCTTTCTCTACCTGAATGTACATGGATAGATGCACCGAGAAAATCTATCTCTTCTTCTAGTTCTTCAGGTGTTTTATTTTTGGTTCCTTCATTCATTAGATTGGCAACAAGATTTGCAACACCCGGTTTATCCATAGAATCCAGCAAATGACCGCCACGAAGAATCAATTCATAGGAAACAAGCGGTAATTCGTCATGTAAAACACCATAGACTTTGATACCGTTAACAAGTTCACTTTTCCATACTTCCGGTAAATTGACTTCCGGCATAGGACCTTTTTCAGGCTCTACACTTCTGTCTATTTTTGAAGGAGTTTTTTTAACTTCTTCGTCACTTACGGCAACTTGTTCAACTCGTTTCATATCTTCAACATTTTCTTCAACTACATGTGCTTTAACAGAACCTTCGGCAGCCATATCAAGCTGACCTTTGGGAACAAAGCTGGTAGCCACATAATTCTTGTCTTTAATATATTTATCATATACGCGCAAGATATCATCTTTTGTAACAGCTTTTAAGTTCGCAAGATCTTGTACTAAATATCCGGGATCACCTGTAAAAACATTATTCATTGCAAGTGAGAAAGCTTTGTCTTCAAGACTTTTCATGCTATTATAAAAACTGGTTTCCAACTGAGCTTTTACGCGTTCAACATCTCTTTCGGTAAAACTATCATCTTCAAATTTCTTAAATGCTTCAAAAACTGAAGCTTCAACATCAGCAAGACTTACACCGTGATTAGCAGTAACATTCACGTAGAATTCACCGGCCAATTCTTTATGGTAAGTATAGGCACTTGCACGTGATGTGTAGTTCTTTTCTTTAACAAGAACTTTGTAAAGAGGTGCTTTTTTACCATCTGAAAGGAGACTTGAAAGATATTGCAGAGCATAAGCATCCATATTTCCTTCTTCTACAGAAGGCCAGACCATAGTTAGCATAGAAGCACGTGCAAAATTATCTTCATGATAAAGTTTCTTTGTTTCATCCAAGCTTACCGGCATAGGTTTCAAAGGTTCGGGATCACCATGAGCATTAAGTTCTGCAAAATACTTTTCAACCAGAACTTTAACTTCAACGGGATCTATATCACCGGCGATAACAAGTGTCGCATTATTTGGGCCATAAAAATCATTATAGAATTTTTTAACATCCGGAACAGTCGCATTATTTATATCTTCAACAACACCGATCGTTTGCCAGTTGTAAGGATGACCTTCCGGATAAACGGCTTTGCCGATCACGTAAGCACGATGTCCATAGGCGTTATTATCTACTACTTGACGTTTTTCATTTGTTACAACATTTTGCTGATTGGTAAAAGCAGCAGGTGTTACAGTATTGATCATATAACCCATACGGTCAGATTCCATCCAAAGCACCATTTCTAGTGCGTTTTTCGGAACAACTTCATAGTACACTGTACCATCGGTCCAGGTACCACCATTTAATGTACCACCGGCATTCTGAATTTTGTTAAAGAATTGATCTTGAGCAATATTTTCAGATTCCTGAAAAAGCATGTGTTCAAAAAGGTGAGCAAATCCGGTTTTTCCGGGTGTTTCTCTATTTGAACCAACATGATATTGAATTGCAACAGCAGTGATAGGATCACTATCATCTACGTGAAGGATGACATCAAGTCCATTCTCCAATTCGTATTTTTCGTAGGTAATGGAAAGGTCAGCCTTATCACAACCGACGAAGAGCAAGAGAGCGCTCAACACTACTGGAAGTATCCATTTCTTCATTTTAACTCCTTTATTTACTATTCCTGAAAGTTTGAATACAAGATAAAAGATTAAAGTCTAAAGAATATAGAGAGTTTATAAAATGTCTCAATCTTAACCTTAGTCTTAACTTTAATCTGGTTTTTCTTCAAATAACGTATATTATATAACAAATTATCTACTAAGACACACTAAAAATGTATACGATCGTATCACCCATTTTTTTTAATTTTTCGGGTTGCCATTCTCCTGAATCCACCTTAACCCTCCTCGAATACTCAAGAATCACACGTCCGCCCGGTTTGAGATGTTCCCTGCAATCTTTAAAAAACTCTTTATTCAGTTCAAGATCATAGGGTGGATCAGCCAAAATAATATCAAACATGTTCTTATTTCTAAAGAAATATTTTAACACATCGGTTTTTATACATTTCCATATGTCTTCAGGCGCTTTAATACTTTCCAGATTTGAACGGCTTAATTGAATGGAACGGGAATTATTATCAACGAAAGTCACATGTTCGGCATTGTGCGATAATGCCTCTATCCCAAGTGCACCTGTTCCACAAAACAGGTCTATGACACGACGTCCTTTAAGATTCTGAAGGACATTGAATATATATTCTTTTACTTTATTTGTCGTTGGACGAATGGAATGTTTTGGATTAGCAATATACAAACCACCATAACGACCACTGATAATTCTAGACATTATTCTCTCTCGTAAAATACCAATGTCAGATCAAGCTGATTAGATTGATCCCCAACATGATAGGTCGATGTAATATCTCTTACAGCAAAAGCGGCCGGGATAGCTTGTAATTCCTGAAGGAACAACATCATTGCAGTGCGACTGCCTTTAACGGTGACATCAATATCATGTCTGACAATTTCAACATCTATTGTTTTTGAGCCATTAATAGTTTGAGATACGATCACGTCAGCGCTGTTAGCTGCAATGACCAAATAATCATCAAACCATTCTACATCAAGGTCCCAAATGCGTTCCGGGCGATCTTCTTCCTTCAATGCTGGAAGATCGCTGGTCAATTGAACTCTTGTCTCTTCTCCTACCTTTTCTTCATTTCCTAAAAGTACAGAGGTGAACATATCATGTTGTTCAATAACATTAGAATAAGACTGTATCAACATTGGGAAACGTGATTTAACCGAAATACTGAGCTTATCTTCGGAGATGGTTAACTTATCAAGTGTCATACCACCGGGTATTTTAGACCACACAAACTCGGCGGCCATCAGATTGCGACGTGATAAGGCAAGTTCATTTCGTATAATATCATAAATTGCAGGGCTTTTAAGGATCTTTTCTTCGGTCGATTCTTTAATAATTTCTTTTTCAACCGACTTTTTCACTCTAATGATCTGCCGAGGAGCTTCCTCAATGATCTCTTTAACTTCTTCTTTTACAGGGGCTGTTTTTGGCTCATGCAAAACAGGAGTTTCAAGATAAACGACTTCCCTGTTACTGCGATGCATCCATGAAGTTTGGATATTATCAGTGGTTCTATTCCAAACTTTAGCTACATTTCTACCAAAATTACCAAAGAAATCTAAAGTTCTATCCGGTTCAACAATAAAGATCGTAGCGATACCACATATAATAAAGACTAACAAAAATAGCCAGAAATTAAATTTGCGCGGTTTCTTGTATTCTTCTGTTGTTGGTGCCGGTTGCTGAAAATAAAAGTCATCATTCCCGTCAGAGAATGTATCATCAAAACGAAGAACTTCCTTTTCTTTGTTCTGATGAGGGACTTTTGTCATCTGATCTTCACGTAGCAAATTAATTTTCATTTCCTTATCTCCTTATATCAATGCACCTAAAGCTGATGAAAACACAGTATCGAAATGTTTATCATACGCTACAGACGGTTTTTGATAGCTGGTATTGATATTCATCGGATTCAATATTACGATATCCGGTTGAGCTTCAACAAGATCATTCATATCTTTTAAACATTGACTTTCACCTGTTAGAAATATTCTATATTTATCAAGTTCTGCCGCATTCTTCTGTACTACTGCTTCACATAGTCCCTCAGGGATCTTGCCGTTTCGTGCAATATATAGAAGGTGATCATTGATATAAGAAAAACGTGCATAACCTAAAACGTTATCGTTATGAACCGAAACAAGTTCATACTCGTTTTTCTTAAAGCCAATCACGATATACTCTGTATCCTTAGATGCTTTCTTTGCAATTTCAGTAGTATTAAAAATATTAATACCAATGCCTACCAAGTTACAATGATGATCTTCACAGACAGAACTGAAAAGTTCAAGGATCATTTTCGGGTAGTAGACTGATGTCAATAGAGCCAGTCCATTCTCTTTATAGATCACTTTGACCTGACAGTCACTTTGTGCTATCAATTCCGGACCGAATTTCAATTCGGTCAACCAAACATCTTTATCTACAATCGTTTTTACATTTTCTCTGGGTACATCATTATATAAAGCTATGTAAGCAAGATCAGCCGGAAAGGAGAAAAATACATCCTGCGCTTGAATTTTCAATTTATCAAGGATCTCTTTCAACATATCACTAAGCATATCCTTAGCATTATGTTGATACAAAAAGCTCCTATCAAAAGAAAAATCAGGTGGGAACAAACCAAGTTGTTCTATGCTTTTCTTTCCCTTTTGCGTCTCGCTCAAATATACAAATACTGACTCATCATGATGTAACGCGAGAGTTAACATACTTATTTATCCCAGGAAGTTTCTCCATTCATTATAAAGCCGTGACCGGTGTCTTTAAATGTAAAGAAGAAATATTTTCTATCTGTATATCCACCACGGATAGGGCTATAGATTATGACAGTGTCACTCTCTTTACCTTTAACTTTTACATCGTATTCTTCGTTGGTCAATGGACATACAAGAAGTGAATCAACAAGATTAAAATGTTTATATTTAATAACTTTTTCTATGATCGTATCAATGGTCGTATCAATAATAACACCTGCCCATAGGATATCAGTGTATTTATAACGATCCTTATTTTCACCCAGATATACGGTATCCCATGTCCCTGTCTCGCCATTATATTCAACCGCGGTATAAACACCTATCAAGCTGGTGTCTTTAGCGTTATAGGGATTTGAGAAAACAGTATCATATTCCGTAAACCAAAATTCAGGAACTTCGATGTTAATATCTTCACCTTTGTAATAGATAGTTTGATCACCAATATATTCACTATCAGCAAGGATGGAATCACGTACGGCAGAAACAAACCATAAAACGCCTCCCATATCGGCATCATAATAACCCGTCAACTTGTGGTACATGCGTTGTGCATCCCATAATTGGTTCATTTTCCAATGTGAACGTTGTCGCATATTGCTTTCATTTTTCCAGATATTATTGGGAATAAAAATAACCAATAATAAGATAACCAAAAGGATAACCGCTATCCATTTAATGACAAATGACCATTTTTCACTGTAATATTGTTGCTCTTGCACAATACCTCCTAAAGCACTATAAAGTAATTAAAGGTTTTAATTTATCGAGGGTCTTTGGCCCAATTCCACTTATATTGGTCAGCTCATCCAAGCTTTTAAAAGGACCGTTCTTATCACGATACTCAATAATATCTTTTGACCGTTCCAATCCAAGAAAAGGAAGTGCTTCAATTTCCATTAATCCAGCTGTATTGATATTTACCGGTTCTGTAGGAAACGTTGATTCTTCCCTGCTTTCATCTTCTCGTTGAAAAGTATCTTTCATATTGATATCTGTTGAACGTAGAACACGTTGTTTTTTTATTACTTTGCGAACAACAAATCCTACAGCTCCCAAAAGCAGTATCAGTGCGACAACAAGAATGATGTTTTTTTCTTTTTTAGTGAACATTAAAACCCCCTTTTATCAGGGTATAAACTTCTTAATTTTACTATTTTTTTTCTTAGAATACAATTGATATAATTCTTTTATAAGGTTTTTTTCGTCTCTATCTATCTGGGATGGAGTCTCGATCTTGATCTGAATTAACTGGTCACCATATCGATGTCCATGCAATACCGGAAGTCCCTTTCCGCGAAGTCGATATATCTTTCCATTATCAGTTCCGGAATTGATTTTAAAACTTACTTTTCCGCTTAGGGTAGGCACTTCAATTTCATCTCCAAGAACGGCTTGAGGCCAAGTGATTACACAAGTAACAATAACATCATTACCAGAACGAGTGAAAATTTTATGATTTTGTTCTTTGAAAATTACAATAAGATCACCGGTTTCACCTTTACGTTTACCGGTATTTCCTTCCCCACTAAGGGTCATGTAATTTCCATCTTGTACACCCGCGGGAATATCGATCGTAACACTTGCTTCTATTTTAACTCTACCTTCTCCATGGCATGTTTGACAAGGAAAATCAATGATAGTACCTTGCCCATGACATTGATAGCATGCTTTTTCGCTTATCATTTGACCAAAAAATGAATTTACACGCTCACGGACTTTACCGGTGCCGTGACAAACCGGACACGTATGTTTTCCTTTTCCACCTTCACCATGGCAATCCGAACAGTTTTCAAATCGTTTGATCTTGATCTGTTTTTTTACTCCACTGTATATCTCTTCAAGAGATAATCGAAGATTTACGCGCATATCTGCACCGCGGTTTGTATTGCGATGTTGGGTATTACCTCCAAAAAAGGAGCCAAAACCGCCTCCGCCGAAAGCATCTCCAAAAATATTCCCAAATTGCGAAAATATGTCATCCATGGACATTCCTTGTCCACTGAAGCCTCCGCCTCCGCCAAAACCATTTTGCTTTAAACCATCGTGACCAAATTGATCATAACGCTGGCGTTTCTCGGGATCTGAAAGAGCAGAATATGCTTCAGCTGCTTCTTTAAACTTCCCTTCAGCTTCTTTATTATCGGGATTTTTATCAGGATGATATTTAACTGCTAATTTGCGATAAGCTTTCTTTAACTCTTCTTGAGTTGCAGACTTGCTTACACCTAATATGTCATAATAATCTCTAGGCATGTATTACTCAATTATATTTACGATTACCTTCGCATAGCGAAGTACTTTATTATTTATCATATATCCTTTTTCAAATTCCTCAAGGACTATATTATCTTTTTCATCTTCAACTGCACGCGTCAGCATGGCATTATGTTTCTCGGGATCAAATTTTTCTCCCACAGCATTAAATGGGCTGACCTTATAGTTTTCAAGATAGCTTAATAATTCACTTCGTATCATTGTGAACCCTTTAAATATCTCACTATCTTTATCGTGATGTTGTAAGGCACGGTCAATATTATCAATAACAGGCAAAAGATTTGCCAACATACTGTCTTTATATAACTCTTTAGTGCGAACTTGATCTTTATTTATGCGCTTTTTATAATTTTCAAATTCTGCAGCCAATAAGAGAAAATTATCTTGAACTTCTTTTGTCTTTGCTTGAAGATCTGCATTTTCAATGATCAGTTTATCAATTTCTTTAGAACTTAAAACAGACTTCTTTGGTGAAGCTTTTTTTCCGACTTTTAGGTCTGATTTTGCTTTGTTTTCTTTGACGGTGTTCGTTTTCTTTACTTTAGCGGGCTCCTTGGGAGAACTTGCTTTCTCCTTAGGATCTTTTTTTGATTTTTCGTCTGTCATTCTTTCATTCTCCTTTGTGTGACGATTCAACCCTTCCCTTGCCCCGCAAAGATAATAAATTTACATAAAATAACTAATCTTTTCAAGAGATAATCATAGAGAAACCAGAAGCTGGAAACCGCTAATCAGAGAAAACAATATTCTTATCTTCTATCACAAACAATTTCTTGTGTCATTTCGACCGAAGTGAATCCACTAAAGTGGATGAGCGTAGCGGAGAAATCTCAAAATCATTATTTTTCAGCGATTAATTTGAGATTTCTCCACTACACTGCGTTCCGGTCGAGATGACAGTAAATTATTTTTTTGCGATGCTAATAATTCCATTCCTTCTTCCTCTCTTCTCCACCTCTTTGTTTCTTTCGTATGCCCGTAATAATTCCTGCACAAAACAAAAAAAGGTTCGACATGTCGAACCCCTACTTTTACTTTGTACTTTAAATGTTATTAGTCACTCGTTTCCGGTAATTCGTCACGTACTATAATTTTCTCGGCATCTGCCCAAAGTGTTTCTAAATCATAGTATTCACGGGTTTCGGCATCAAAGAGATGAACGACTACATCAACGTAATCCATAAGTATCCATTTAAGGTTAACATATCCCTCTTTGTGCCATACTTTTACTTTATAGTTAGAAAGTTCATCTTCAATATAATCTGCCATACCCTTAAGGTGAGTATTGGAATTACCGGTAGCGATTACAAAATAATTTGTAAATCCGGCAAGCTCGCTGACATCCATCACCACAATATCTTCGGCTTTTTTTTCCAGAGCAAGCTCTGCTATCATTTTTGCGAGTTCGTGTGATGTCTCCGTGTCATTGACTATTTTTTTCTCGGCCATGCGGCTCCTTTAATTATTTTCTAGAAATGGGGGAAGTTGCTTATAATCTTTCCCCATAACGATGGTCACATCACAAGGATAATCCGGTGCGCGATCATCAAGAACGGGGTTATTATCTATACCTAATTTATCTGATACTTTATTTGACATGCTGTAATTACTGGTATGTAAATACACAACGGTTTTTTCATAATTGAAATGGTCTGCATTGGTCGTTTCACTGACATCAAAACCTTGTGTCAGTAAATACTCTCTCAATTTATATGCAACGCCACTGACTCCGTTTCCATTCAGAATTCTTACTACAATACCCATTGATTTTTGATCTTGTTCTTTATTTACTTGCAAATTGAGCATTTTATCCGGGATCTCCACTTCAGCAAATTCGCGGATACGAGCCGGACGATCCACCCATGTGGAATATGCAAAAATGCCTATCAATAGAACACTGAGAACAATGACAACATTAAGAACAATATTTAGATGTTTGGATTCTATGGGTACAATCCTCTTCGGTAGTTGTTCAAACCTTCGTAGGGTAAAAAGTATGATCCGGGCATATACATGTTGCTATAATAACCGGGATATCGTCCTATTCCAATACTTAAAGTAGAATTTTCAGATAATTGATAGACCATATTTGCATCAAAGTAAATATCACCGGCTGGACTATTTAATCTTTCCAAGGCTGGATTAGAAGCATAGGCCTGTAATTGCCAATAAAGGTTCCCGTAAAAGAATAACTTGGAACTCAATGGCATATAAAATTCATTATGATATGTCAAATAAGATTCTGAACCAAAAGCGGAGCTACCCATACTCATGGAGACAGAATGATTCATCTGAACTTTTGACCAATCTAAAAATGCTGCTGATGAGCGGGCATTAGACATATCAAAACCGACACCTTGTTGAGTGAATTCAGATATTTCATCAATATATTGTGCCGATAATGGCGCTATAGCCATCAGGTAAATAAATAAAAATACTATGAAGCGTTTCATTTTTGTGCCTTTAATCTCTCTTCGGCTTCCCTGAGTTGGTCCACCGTGTTTACGCCCTGGATCTCATCGGGATCGTCCGCAATTTGCAATGCGATCTTCTTGTTGTCTTTTCGCATTAGGGGCAGGACGTCTGTGAGATAATACTCTCCCTGGGCATTATCTGTTCCAATAAAACGTAAATAATGAAATAATAGCTCAGATTTAAATAAGTAGATACCCGAATTAATCTCTTTAATTTTCTTGATTTCAACATCTGCATCTTTATCTTCAATAGAATGTGAATAATTACCCTCAGGAGTCCTTATAATCCTGCCATATCCATGTGGATTTTCAAAGATTGCACTCAATACGGTAGCATCGGCTTTTTCTTCATGGTGAGTTTTAATAAGTTTAATCAAAGTTTCCGAAGTCAACAGCGGCACATCTCCTGCTAGGATAAGTACATCACCGAAGAAATCCTTTAATGCCGGTTCAGCCATCATGACCGCATGTCCGGTACCCAATTGCTGAGCTTGAACCGCAAAATCAACTTTTTGTGCTGCTAATTCTTTTTCAACCAATTCTTTTTTATGGCCAATAACAACGACTGTTTGAGAACTACCCGTTTCTTCCGCACGTGCCACTACACGAGCTACCATGGTTTCACCAAGAACTTTATGTAGGACCTTCGGGAGATCGGATTTCATTCTGGTTCCTTTTCCGGCAGCAAGAATTACAGTAGCAAGAGCAGTGGACATTAATTCTCCTATTTCTTCTCTATGATGGTATTTGTTTCATCCAGCACAATAATAATAGGTTTATGGCTTGGTATCTCAGCAGGATCAAGATCACAATAGGCCATGATAATAATTCGGTCATCGATCTCAGCGAGACGAGCGGCAGCACCGTTCAAACAAATGCTCTTGCTTCCTCTTTCTCCTTTGATCACATATGTTTCAAAGCGCAAACCATTATTGATATTAACAACTTGAACAAATTCATATTCACCAATTCCCGCGATCTCCATCAAATCTTCAGGAATGGAAATACTCCCTGCATAGTTCAAGTTCGCATCCTTTACGGTTGCTCTATGAATCTTTGCATGTAAAAATTTCTTTTTCATCTTTCCCTGTGTGTTTTGTATTTTATAATATAATATGAAATAAATGCCCGTATTTCAAGAATCAAGATACATTTTCGATCAAAATATTATCAATAAGACGAATATCACCGAAAAAGACTGCAATAGCGACTAAACACCTTACATTACAAGTATTTATAGTTTCTAAATTCGGGTAAGAACGAGCTTCAAGGTAATCAAGCTGGGCGTCTTGTGTTTTAAGGATATTATTTTTAGCTTTTTTTAATAATCCTGAAAGTTCTTCTCCCTTAGCTATCCCCTCTTTGATCATAAACAAGCTTTGTGATAATACTTTCGCATTTTTTCGATCTTCCCGGGACAAGCGAACATTACGCGAACTCATTGCCAATCCATCTGCTTCTCGTACGATGGGTGCAAGTTTGATCTCGATATCCATGTTGAGATCTTCAATCATCTTGCTGATAACCGCAGCTTGCTGAGCATCTTTTTGACCAAAAACGGCAATATCCGGTTTTACTATATTGAAAAGTTTTATAACAACTGTTGTTACTCCCCTGAAATGTCCTTCCCTTCTGGCTCCGCAAAGAACATCTGTGATCTTCTCGACATTAACCCAAGTGAGTATTTCAGAAGGATACATGTCTTTTGTATCGGGATAAAATATAATATCTGTTCCGCGACTTTCTGCAAGTGCTTCATCCCGTTCAATATCACGCGGATAACTGTCAAAATCTTCATGGGGACCAAATTGTGTCGGATTTATAAAAATGGACATTATTACAACGTCACTCCATTTCTTAGCTTCATCTACCAGAGACAAATGACCTTCGTGCAAATATCCCATGGTCGGTACAAAACCGATCGTCTTTCCCGACCGTTTCAATTTTTGAATGCACTGGCGCATTTCTTTGATAGTAGCAATGCGTTCCATTAGAAACTTTCATCTTTATTCGGAAATGTCGAATTCTTTACGTCTTTTGAGTATTCCGCAATAGCATCCTTTATTTCGCCGGCAAGTTGTGCATATAAACGGACAAATTTAGGTTTAAACTTCTCATACATGCCCAACATATCCTGAGTTACCAGGATCTGCCCGTCCGTTTGCAGGCCCGCGCCAATACCAATAGTTGGTATTTCCAAAGCCTCGGATATCTCTTTTGCCAATTCTGCAGGGATCTTTTCAAGAACAATGCTAAAAACACCGGCTTTTTCGAGTGCCAGAGCATCATTCTTTAGGTTTTCGGCTTCATTGCTCTTTTTGCCTTGAGTTTTAAATCCGCCAAATTGGTTTACACTTTGCGGTGTCATGCCCAAATGCCCCATTACGGGGATCCCTGCCGCAATGCAAGCTTCAACACGATCAATAATTCTTTTCCCGCCTTCCATCTTTACAGCTTCCGCACCGCCTTCTTTCAATAAACGACCGGCATTCCTTAAAGCATCTTCTACAGAGGTCTGATAACTCATAAAAGGCATATCGGCAACCAGCAATGTGTTTTTTACAGATCTGCGAACAGATCTTGTATGGTAAACCATTTCATCCATGGTAACCGGTATAGTGGTGTCATGTCCGGCAAACACCATGCCGGCTGAATCTCCCACTAAAATAAAATCTATATCACATTCATCTAAATAACCCGCAAAAAGTGCTTCATATGCTGTAAGAGCTGATATCTTTTCACCCTTTGCCTTCATTGTTCTTAATGATTTAATGGTCTTTTTCATCTTTCCCACTTTCCTGTGTAGGCGAGAGGATAATGCCTCCTCCCAAAACTTTATTTCCATCGTAAAAAACGGCAGATTGTCCCGGTGTAACTGCTGTAACATGGTCGGCAAACAATAAATGATATTTCCCTATTACCAAGGGTTCCATTCTAGCCATTACACCTTTGTTGCGGTATCTTACTTTTACAAGGACATCTTCCATAATATCAGGTTTTTCACCCGCTATCCAATTGACATCACCGACAGTACATCCCATATCTTCCATATCAAGTAAACTTCCAATAAGGACTGTATTCGTATCGGGATGTATTTCACGAACATAAACCGGTTCACCCATGGCAAGACCTAGACCTTTTCGCTGACCAATAGTAAAGCGATAATAGCCCTCGTGTTGTCCCAGTATCTTACCTTCTTTATCAACAAAATTACCTATTTGGATCTTATCTAAACGCTCCGGAAAATACTGTTTTAAAAATGCTTTGTAATCATTATCCGGAATAAAACAAACATCCTGACTTTCGGCCTGTTCAGATTGCGGAAGTTTTAGTTCTTTTGCAATTTTGCGGATCTCATTTTTAGTAATATCACCCAAAGGAAATTCAGTTCGTGAAAGTTGTTCCTGACTCAAGCGCCAGAGAAAATAGGACTGATCTTTAGCTTGGTCCTTACCCTTAAATAGGTGATAATATTTTCCAACTTTTTTTACCTTAGCATAATGCCCCGTTGCTACTTTATCTATCCCTCGTTTATCGGCGATCTTAAGTAAGGATTCCCACTTCATATGAAGATTACATTGCACACAAGGATTAGGAGTATTTCCTTCGAAGTAGGCATCGGCAAAATAATTGACAACACATTTATCAAATTGAGCTGTTTGATCTACGACAAGATGTTCAATACCAAAACGATCACAAACAGCTTTTGCACGTTCAATTACGCCGGATTGTTTGCTCTTATCTTGTATGTAGTTATCAGCCAGTTGTAATGTTACACCCAGCACTTTATAACCCTGCTGTTGAAGCAAGTAAACGGCGACGGTACTGTCTAGACCACCGCTCATTCCAACAATGATGTCAGTTTTCTTGTTCATGCCGAAAAGTACTAAGAATATTCAAAGATGCTAAATGTTTTTATAAGCAAATGATGCTTATTTTATGATAGATAAAACTTGAATTTTGCTTTGTTCTTCCACTTCCCTGTGCAGAGAATTACCATGGCAATCCATGGAAACAATGACAGGGAAATCCTTAACTTTTAAAACCCACATGGCTTCGGGGACACCAAAAGCATCCAGCTGAAAAACATCTTCAACCGATTCTACTGTATCGGCATAGATCACTGCGGCGCCTCCAACGGCAAAAAGATATACGGCATTATGCTTCTTTAAAGCTTCTGCTGTTCGCTCACCCATACCGCCTTTGCCAATAACGCAACGTAGTTCATACTCCTGTATCACATCCGCAAGATAGGGTTCTTCGCGAATAGAGGTTGTGGGACCTGCTGCCAGGCAAGTCCATTTACCCTCTTTTTTTAACATAATGGGACCACAATGATAGATCGCACCATTTTTAAGAACATCTTTTAATTCACGAGGTTTTTCTTCGACAAGCCATTTATGTGCCATATCCCGACCGGTGACAATAGTTCCAGAAAGCAAGACCTTATCACCCACATAAAGGGATCCAACATCTTCAGCAGACAGAGGCAATGTTATTTTCTTTACACTCATTTATCACTCAGGTCGAATAAAAGTTCTTTTCTACGACAAGCCCAGCACATATAAGCAATTGAAACAAAATAAGAAGCTGGAATTCGATGCGCTTTTCCGATCTTCACTCCCAGGACGGTGGTTTTACCACCCAGACCCATGGGGCCGATCTCAAGCTTATTCAGTTTTCCCAATAAGGTTTGTTCCAACTCATTCAGTTCCGGATTTTCATTTTTATCATTCAAATTACGGAATAATTGCTTTTTGGCGGTTTCATATCCACTGATACGGTCACCTCCAATTCCAACACCTATAATTCCGGGAGCACAACCTTTTCCCTGTGCTTTTAAAACAGCATTAATCACACAAGTTTCTACACCTTTTAAATCGCGACCAGCGGACAATTCTACAGATGGAAGGCTGTATTGTGCGGAAACATTCTCACTTCCACCACCCTTGAGAAGGCATTTTACCAATATTGCGTTCTTATCCCATTCATCGAAATTCAAAGCGGGAATTCCTTCACCCAGATTATTACCGCTGTTCTTGCCACTTAATGGATCAACCGCGTTGGGACGCAAATATCCTTCTTCCGTAGCCAAAACTATTGCATCTTCAATGCATTGCTTGATC
>CAYTLV010000014.1:0-4157 GCA_964438445.1 uncultured bacterium
TAGCAGCCAAATCGGTTGCCAGAAGCAGTTGAGATGTGCCATTTCTGAATTTAATAAGCGCCCGTTCCCGATCAACTTGTTCCATACCTCCATGAAAGCATTCATGATGAATATGATTATCAGTTAAAAAATCATGTATCCGTTCCAGGGCATCCTTGTGATTACAAAAAATAATTCCAAGTTGTGGACCGATAAAAACAAGTGTTTTTTTTCAAAGCTATTAACTTATCCTTTTCGGTCGAAAGAAGTATTTTTATAGTTAATTGAGAACTACCTTCCTGAAGGTAGTTAATATAAATAGGTTTTTGCAATCCTACAAATTTCGGTATTTTGGTATAGCTGGTAGCACAAGTGAGTACCCTTTGCTGTACATTTGGGAGCGCTTTAATAATTTCTTCCATTTCATTTTCAAAGCCTACTTCCAGTGATTTATCAAATTCATCAAGTACAAGGGTGTGAATATATTCCAAAGGAAAGTTATCCCTTCTTATTCTATCGGCTATTCGCCCGGGTGTGCCAATAAGAATAGCCGGTCGATGTTTTAAATCGATCTTATCGAGAGTAGCAGCTCGGCCACCATACACAGCATTTACCTTAAACCCAGATCCCATTTGTCGGCTTACTTGTTCAATTTGTTGAGCCAATTCACGAGAGGGAACAAGAATAAGAATTTGGATTTCGTCACAGTTCATATCAAGTGTTTCTATTAAGGATAATAGAAAGGCCAGGGTTTTACCCGTTCCTGTAGGTGAAAGTAATACCACATCCGACTTTGATTGAATCGTTTTACAGGCTTCTTCCTGCATAGGATTTAGTGCAGTAATTCCAAATTTATTGAGAATAGAGCTTGTGAGTTTATCGGCGGAAATATTTTTTTGATCTTTGATAATTTTTATTCCTTCTTAAACATTTTTTACCCTTCCATACAATGTACATATATGGTTTTAAAAACTAAAGCAACATGTTTGTGATTACAAGTTGTTTTTGGTGAAGAGAATGTTTGGGTAGGGAGGGGATTATCATCTACACGGATTTCCCGCCACAGGATCCTATTGAAAAAGACGCGATGCATCGCGTCTCTTCTTTTCTTCCTCCCTTACACCCTTACACCCTTACTCCTTATTTGTATGACAAATATCCATTATTCTCTTATTTATAGATAGTTAGGAAACCCCCTAATTTTTCTATGATTTATATCAAAAAAATCAAGAAATCAATTGAAAATGAAGCGAATTTGTTGCAAATTGAAAAGATTGATAAATAATGGTACTAAGCAATTTTTGGACAGGAAAACCTATAACAAAAAGGAGCGAGCATGAAGTTTTTGCGCCGCACAGGAAAAGACGTAAAAAGTGTTGATAATTTGAAGGGTTTATTTCCGGATTGGAAAGAAAATGAAACTTGGTTATTCATTGGACCACACGATGATGATATTGTTTTGGGTTCGGGAATTACCATGCGCTCAGCTATCGAAGCCGGTGTAGATGTTTATGCGCTGGTAACAACTGATGGCGGTATGGGATATTGCCACATGGAACAGGAAAAGACCATTGGTAAGATCCGCCAGAAAGAAACTATTGATTCTTTTAAGATCATGGGTCTAGATGAAGATCATTTCTTTTTTGCTGATTTCCCTGATTGTGATACAACGTCTTTTGTTGGTCGTCGCGAAGCTAAAGCCGGTGATCCTGCGATCGAAGGCTATACCGGACTTCAGAATGCTTTTACTTACTATATTCGTAAGGTTAAACCAACTCGTATATTTCTCCCTACAGGTGAAGATCTGCATCCCGATCATAAGATCGTCTATCAAGAAGTCTTGATTTCTATGTTCCACGCAGATGGGAATATCTGGCCGGAACTTGGCGGTCCCACTCCTGCACCTCAAGCTTACGAATTTGGTGTTTATTGTGATTTTGTCAGTGCACCCAATATAAAGATCGAAGCTTCAGAAGAAGTATTCCAAACAAAATTGGATGCTATTCTTGCTTATAAATCTCAAGAACAGATCGCATCATTGGTCGAAGGTGTTAAGGCCGGCGGACCATTTGAATATATTCGTGAGATCGAATTTAGATTCTATTCAGTTAATAATTACAAGGATCTATTCTAAACGGTGATATATAAAGGCGTTCGTCAATTGACGAGCGCTTTTTTTAGGAGTATATTAATTGGAACCTCTAGCTTTACGAAGATTTACACAGGGATCAGGGAAAAAAATACTATTTTGTGGTGATGATGATATAGATATGGCTGCGATCTATCTTGCAGCTATTATTCACGCGGAAGGATATGACATGGATTATGTGCCCTCCGCTTTACCATTTCCGCAAAATATCAATATCGCAACTTACAGCCTCATCATTCTTTCAGATTATCCACGAGAACAGATCAAAGATGAACGACTTCAAGAGATCACCGATTTCACTAACGAGGGCGGTTCTTTATTAATGATCGGTGGATGGGAATCTTTTACAGGTTTAAATATTGAATATAAAAATTCACCACTGGAAGATATTTTACCCGTAAATCTAAAAGAAAAAGATGATCGTAGAAATTATGACCAGGGAATAGCCGTAGTACCAACGGACATCTATCATCCGGTATGTAAAGGCTTAGATTGGCAACGACCCGCTGTGATCGGCGGTTATAATGATATTGAAGCTAAAGAAGATGCGGTATGTGTCCTCTGTGGTAGAAAAATAATATTAGCATTTGAAAACGAAGTGGTCAAAACAGATGTTGACGATAAAAAAATACCTCTCTTGGTATTTGGAAAAGCAGGTGAGGGTAAAACCGCTGCACTTGCTTTTGATCTGGCACCGCATTGGGTAGGTGGATTTGTTGACTGGGGAACCGGTCGCAAACATGTAGATTTTGAAACAGGTTTCATTGAAGTAGGGGATATGTACTATCGCTTCGTTGCAAACCTCTTGAAAAGTATGTTCTAAATTGAGTTGTCATCTCGACCCCCGATCGTTCGGGGTCAGCTGGCGGATGAAGCGGCCTGCCCGCCGAAGCTTGTTGAGCGAAGGCTGGGAGAGATTTCAAACATTTAACATATAGTGAGGATTTTGAGATTTCTCCACTACGTCTAGTATCTTGACAGATACAGGACTTCGGTCGAAATGACAGAAAAGAGATCCCTTCGGGATAAAATATGAATTATGATTTTTTGGTTGAATGTAGGGGCGACTCTAGAGTCGCCCATTATCAGGGAGGCTCTAGAGCCTCCCGTACAACCGCAGGAAGAAGATATATTGTGTATATTCAGGAATCAAGCCTAAAATAAAGGAGCAAGCATAAATGAAAGGAATTGCTGTCGTAACGCAAACAGGTGGGCCCACAGCTGTAATCAATTCAAGCTTGGCGGGTATTATTTCGCAATGTCTCAAAGAAGAGAATATTGAGCAAGTATGGGGATGTCATTTTGGTGTGAAAGGTCTTTTAGAAGAAGATTTTATCGATCTGAGTGAAGCTCCGGTCAATCTGTTGAAGCAAACACCGGGTTCAGCGCTTGGTTCTTCAAGAATTAAGCTTAAAGCTGAAAATATGTCTCGTGTTCTAGAAGTTTTTAAAAAATATAATATCCGATATTTGTTTGCAATTGGTGGCGACGATACACAATTGAACATTTTTGAAGTAGAAAAATATTGCAAAGAACAAGGATATGATCTGTGTGGAATGGGTTGTCCAAAGACCGTTGATAATGACCTGCCTTTGACCGACCATACTCCCGGATTCCCCTCTGCGGCTCGTTATACGGCACTATCTGTCTTTCAGGGCGGCCGTCTTACCCAGGACATGCAAAAGGTCGACCAGTTCGTTATTTATCAGACCATTGGTCGCTCAGCCGGTTGGTTGGCAGCTGCACCCTATGGATTTAAAGAAAAAGCCTCTGACCCTCCCCATATTATTCTCATGCCCGAAACTCCCTTCAATGAAGAAAAATTCATTGAATTTTATAAAGAATGCTACGATAAGTATGGTTTTGTTTCCATTATCACCGGTGAAGGTGTGATGGATGAAGATGGCAATCCGGTTTCGGCTACCAAAATCAAAGACGATTTTGGCAACGAAGAATTTGGTGCTATGGCTGGTGTATCGGTCGGAATAGAAATTCATAAGATCATTACAAAACATTTCCCGGATATGCG
>CAYTLV010000014.1:4257-5377 GCA_964438445.1 uncultured bacterium
ATATGACGCCGGCATTTAATGACTATATTCGTCCATTATTGGGTAAAAAACCGGAATACGCTGACCTAAGTATCTTAAAATCAGTTGAAAAGAAATAATACATTAAGGAAAATACAATGAAATTAACAGAACAAAAATACGCACAATACGCTCTCTGTAAAGAAATGCTTGAAACCGTAGATGTCATCCGCAATTTTAAAACAAAAGATCTATCTAAAGCGGTTGATTCATTAAAGAAAACTAAAAAATTATTCATGACCGGTGAAGGCTCATCGCGAATATTTCCCGCAAAACATACTATTAACTTGATTCAGAAGAACGGATTTGGTCTGACGGCATACACCGAAGGTTCACGCCAGGCGGCAGAATTAAAACTAAATGAATTTACAGTTTTTGGTGCATCAAACTCAGGTAAAACAAAAGAAGTCATTTCACTTTTCAAAAATAAAGAAACCGCAGGAAAATTTGCTTTGATCGCTCACGAAAATACGCCACTTGGTGCTATTTCAGAAGATGAATATATTCTGAATTGTGGTAACGAAGATGCAGTTGCTGCAACAAAATCTGTGATTGAGCAAGCCTTATTCTATCATCAACTCATGAAAACTTTTATTGGTGCTGCTGCTGATCAATGTTCAGCCACCATGAGTGAACTGGCTGATAAATCTAAAGAAGTTCTAGAAATGGATATTGATCCTGAACTGATCGCTGCTATTGCTAAAGCGGATGTTATTTACTTTGCCGGTCGAAATGTAGGTGTTGCGGAAGAAGCTGCATTAAAGACCAATGAAATTACACGCAAAAAATCAGGATATCTTGAGGGAACTTATGCAGCTCATGGCATTGAAGAAGTGATGACAAAAAATGAAGTGGTGATCGTCGTTGATCCATACAAAGAAGAAGAAGGAAAATTCAAAGAAGTATTGGTTGATGGTGTTGGCATGAAAGTGATCGCTATTTCAGATCATGATACCATGTTTCCAACTATCAAAATTCCTTCAATGAGCTGTCACGATGCTTATTTACAATTGCAAGCTTGCTGGAATGTTTTGGTTGAAGTGGGTATTGCCTGTGGTGTTGATCTGGATCATCCCACCCGTGCACGAAAAGTCGGTAATGA
>CAYTLV010000014.1:5477-9416 GCA_964438445.1 uncultured bacterium
TTTGGAGGTACCGGTATCAAGGTGGGTATCATTGATGAGAACGGTAAAATTCTCATCAAAGATTCCTTTGTTACTGATCCCCAAAAAAGTGGAGATGAAATTGTTAAGCATATTGCCGAATGTACACAAAAAGTGATGGATGATTCAAAACTGCCGCAAGAGAATATTCTTGGTATAGGTATCGGTTCGCCTGGATTACTGAATCCTGAAACAGGTCAATTAAAGATCGTTACCAATATCCCAAATCTGAATGATATTTATCTGACAAAAGGTATTTCAGATTATTTAAATAAACCGGCCTTTTTAGATAATGATGTAAATACCATGTCTTTGGGTGAATTTTACTATGGTAGTGGAAAAGGGAAAAAAAATGTCATCGCACTAACCGTAGGTACCGGTGTGGGTGGTGGAATTATTCTTAATGGAGAGCTATATCGCGGTACTACATTTACCGCCGGTGAGATTGGACATATGTCCATTGCCCGCGACGGGAAATACTGTAGTTGCGGCAATTACGGCTGTTTGGAACGCTATGTTGGCAAAGAAGGCATTATTGAGCGTTTTGAAATTTATAAAAGTAAAGGGATCGAAACATCTATCGATAAATATCTGGAAGATGGAAAAATAACTCCGAAAGCCATTTCCATGGCGGCTAAGGACGGCGATAAAATTTCAATCGAAGTTCTGAAAGAAACCGGCGAAATCTTGGGACATGCCATTGCAAGTTTAGTAAATATCCTGAATCCTGAAATGATAATTATTGGTGGTGGTATTTCTAATGCCGGAGATTTGCTAATGGAACCGATTCGTATGGGTATGCTGAAACATGCTTATACTATTCCCGCTTCTGCAGTTGAAATTGTTAGGGCACAATTGGGCAATGATGCCGGTTTGGTTGGCTCTGCGTCTTTGGCAGTTGCAAATTTGAAATAGTAACTGGTGACTGTAACTATAGACCAGTGGCCGGTTTATAGAATAATGAGAACCTCGAATTGTCGGGGTTCTTTTTTTTTGTAAAGGTTTAGGGTGTAAAGGAATAAAGGAAATGCCAAGATTCAAGAGACAAGAGACAATAAATTATAACCTCTAGACCATATACCTCTACACCATGCACCTCTACACCATACACCCCTAGACCTATAACATAAATTATGTGACCCATAGCAAAGATTTACACAATATATAATCGCCCTCCTTTTTTTATTTCAATTCATACTTATTTTGTGTAAAATTGATATATAATAAAAACAGACTGAAAGGATAAAATATCATGGTAAAAGATGACCGCTTAAAAGCATTGGAAGTAGCAATTGCTCAAATCGATAAACAATTTGGCAAAGGGTCGATAATGTATATGGGTGATAATTCAAGTACCCTCAATATAGATGCAATTTCAACAGGTTCATTGAGTTTGGATGCCGCTCTTGGTATAGGTGGAATTCCAAGAGGTAGAATATCTGAAATCTATGGTCCCGAATCCTCGGGTAAAACAACCTTAGCATTGCATTGTATCGCAGAAGCTCAAAAAGCCGGCGGAAATGCAGCTTTTATTGATGCAGAACATGCTTTAGATATTACTTATGCTAAGAATTTGGGAATTGATACAAATCGATTGTTGGTATCACAACCTGATTGTGGTGAACAAGCTCTGGAGATCACAGAAACTCTGGTTAGAAGCAATGCTTTGGCCATCATTGTGATTGATTCGGTTGCCGCTTTGGTTCCGCGTGCAGAGATCGAAGGGGATATGGGCGACAGTCATATGGGCTTACAAGCACGTTTGATGAGCCAAGCCCTGCGAAAATTGACCGGCTTGGTCAGTAAATCTCATGTTGCGATCGTTTTTATTAACCAGATCCGTGAAAAGATCGGTGTTGTGTTTGGTAATCCGGAAACGACCACAGGTGGACGTGCTTTAAAATTCTATACGACAGTTCGTTTGGAAGTCCGTAAATCTACCTCTATTAAAGATGGTAACGATTTTACCGGAACTAGAACTACTGTAAAAGTTGTCAAAAACAAAGTAGCACCTCCGTTCAAGAAAACTGAATTTGATATTATGTTTGGTAAGGGCATTTCTTACAGCGGTGATGTTCTTGATCTTGCCGTGGAATATAATATTATAGAAAAATCCGGTTCCTGGTATAGTTACAATAAAGAAAAGATCGGACAGGGAAGAGAGAACAGTAAGGTATTCCTTGAAGAACATGATGATGTTCTAAAAGTGATCGCAAATCAAGTAAAAGATGCACTTGGAATAGGGACTACAGCAAAGGTCGAAGAAAGTACCTAAATCACATGCCTGTCGTTATTCGTCTGACACAGCAGAAAAAACATCCGAATCGTTATAATTGTTTTTTAGACAATGATGAGCGTATCAGTATAATTGATGATTTAATTTTTAAATTTGATCTTTCATCGGGTAAAGATCTTTCCGATGAAAATTTCGTCAAATTAAAAGCTGAAGCAGATAAAGCATTTACACGCGAAAAAGCTTTTGAACTACTTTCAATGCGTGAACATGGTTCAGGTGAACTTCGTATCAAGCTTTTGCAAAAAGGCTATGATAAGAATAACATAGCTGAAGTTATTGAATATCTTAAAGCGAAGAATTACCTAAATGACGAACGCTTTGCAGAGCTTTATTCTCAGGAGCTGATCCAAAGAAAACAATTGGGTCCAATAAAAGTAAAAGAAAAGCTATTTCAGCGAGGTATAACAGGCGATATAATTCAGAAGATCATGTTGAATTATGACAGAGAGACTCAGGTTAATAACTGTTCCTATCACTTTGAAAAGAAGTTCAAATCGCATACATCCTTTGAAACTAGAGAAGAAAAGGCCAAGGTCATTCGTTTTTTGCAAGGAAAAGGATTTTCATGGGATGTGATCACGAAAGTAATGAAAAGAGTAACATAATACGAGAAATGAAAAAAATGAAGCGTATACTATTTATTCTGATCTTCATTATTGCTATTATTACATTATCATGTACTCAATTAGAGGATGCCACCGTACCCAATGGTGGAATAGTTATGACGTTTGATGATCATCATTTTACTAATTGGCTTCAAGCTGACTCACTTTTAAATAAGTATGATTGGAAAGCTACATTTTGTGTTTCCCTTATAGGAACAAGAAGTGATTCCGATATAGCACGGATGCAAAGACTTCAGGACGCAGGTCATGAGATTGCTGGTCATGGTTATTTGCATGTTTATTCAGCTTTATATACCGCAACACATGGTATTGAAAAATATTTAGAAGATGAAATAACTCCCATGATTGAACTAATGGAAGAGGACTCCATAATTCTTAGAACATTCGCTTATCCCTATGGGAATAGAAGTAATTTTACAGATAATGTTCTTTTTGATTATTTTGATATTTTACGCGGTACATTAAATGTTATGAGAGATCCGGAAAAACAAAAATGTTATTTTTGTAATAGTCGTGTTATCTATGCTATTGGGATTGATGATCTCTTAAGATATTTTAGTGATGAATACATATTGAACCTTTTGTCTTATGCTCATGAAGAAGGTAAAATACTAATTATATATGGACACAGACCAGTTGATTCAGCACTTGGTGAATGTCAAGTCAGCTTTCATACTTTGGATATGATCTGTAAATTTGTTCATGATAATGAAATGCATTTTTATACGATGTCAGATCTTGCAGATTTCATCGATCAATAAGTCTCACTTTATTAGATAATATTAAGGATTTAAGAAATTACTTCGAAAAAAAACACCTTGTTTATTCTATAGTATATTTCTTATATTTCCTGGCTTTTGAAATTTAATTTCAAAACGGGATGTGGCGCAGCTCGGTAGCGCGCTTCGTTCGGGACGAAGAGGCCGTAGGTTCAAATCCTATCATCCCGACAAAACCGACGAAAGTCGGTTTTTGTTTTTAAATGATTAAAACAAGATG
>CAYTLV010000014.1:9516-17842 GCA_964438445.1 uncultured bacterium
GTCGTAGTAAATTTCTTTGCTACATCCAGATAGCCTTCAGCTTTTTCCTCGTCATACTTTTTGTAAGCACGATAGGCAAGGTAATATCCTTGTGCTATACGAGCAGAGTCTGTTTTACTTAGTGCGAATGTTGTACCCTGAAGTTCAGGGATAAGAAGTTCTTTTCCTACCATCAGGAGATCAGGTGAACGCAATGTTTCAACATTTTTGCGGTAGATGTTTGGCCATAACGAAGTGCGTGTGTAATACTGTTCAGAAAGTCCCCAAAGTGTATTACCCGCTTTGACAATATGGATCAAGGATTCTTCGCAATCAGGTGATGGTTCAGACTCTTTATGAAGTACCGGAGTTGGATCCTGTTCTTCCTTTTCAAGGATAGGTTCTTTTACTACTTCAGGCGCAGTTTCTATTACTTGTAGCTGAGGGATAGGTGCTTGAACAAAAATGGTCTCAACCTTTTCTATGGGATTAATTTCAGTTTCTACTATCGTGGTTTCTACCACTGTCGGATGATCCGGGATGGTATCTTTTCCCCAATCCCAATTCCGCCAGAAAGCAAGATCTTCCATTGAATCGAATTTTGTGGGAACGATATATATGACCACAAATATCAAGATGAGGAGCAATAAAGGAAGTAACCATCTCCATGCGGACTTTTTCTTTTTCTCTTCAATGACAAATGTTGGCATGATCTTCTTGTTATCACTTTTAGGTGGAGGAGGAAGAGGTGGTGTAGTTTTTTTCGGCGGAGTCTTAGGTCTAGGAGCAGGTTCTCCAAAAGTGAGAGGTTCTTTTTCAATCGGTTTATCTAAAATGGGGATAATTACCGGTGCGGGTTTTGGAGCTTCTTTCTTTTTGATTTTTTTAGTTTTCAACTTCGCATATTTTTCGTTTACCTTTTCCCGCAAAGCTTTTTCAGGCTTAAATACCACTTTTTTATGTGCCTGTATCAAACTTGCTTTACCCGTTTTGGGATTGACAGTTTCTCTTTCGGCAACTTCTTGAAGTTTGAAAATACCCAAACCTTTGATATTAACATTTTCATCTCGTCGCAGGCCTTCCTGGACCGTGATAAAAACATCTTTGATGAATTCTTTCGAAAATGCTTTTGTTCGGCCAGTAGCAACCGAAAATTCATCAATTAGCTGTTGGAATGTGATTTTAATAGACATAGATCTGATCCTTATCTAAGGTCTTCTTTTAACTGTGCAGCAGGAACAAATGTCAGAAGCAGTTTCTTTGGCAGTAAGACATATTCCCTGCTTGCAGGATTGAATGACTGGCGACTGTTTTTTTCTTTTATGTTAAAAGAACCGAATTGGGGAATGACTGCTCCTGTTTCGTTTTTAAAATAAGATTCCAAGATTGAGGTTAGTGCTTCGTACAAGTCTTTACTTTCTGTTTTGGAAATTTCCGACTTTTCAGATACACTTTGGATTAAATCTGAGGTATTCATAAGGTCTCCTTAATGGATTACTTTCGAAAATATTGGATTAGCTAGTAAAATGCAAGAAAAACTATAGAAAATTCTAATATACAACAACTTGCATATTTAGGAGCTATGGGACCTAAGGTATGAGGTTCGAGGTATGGGATTTGAAGTATGGAAGGGGAATCTAAAATTTACTAATACGCGAATGAGTCGAAAGATGCGTGCTGAATGTGAAATTTATATTGATGCAAAAAAAAGGAAGATATGATATATCAACTCTCACAGCAATAAATAATCTATTGAATCTCCTGATATTATAACCATCAACTATCAACTATCAACTATCAACCATCAACTATCAACCCCTCCTATGTCAAGACTTCGGAGGGCAGGCATCAACCATCAACTATCAACCATCAACTATCAACTATCAACCATCAACTATCAACTATCAACCATCAACTATCAACCATCAACTATCAACCATCAACCATCAACATATTTTTATCTTGTATGTTTTGAATAAAATATCAAGATTACGACATGATAAATACAATAAAAAATTTCGACTATGAAGAAATGCAGGAATGGGCTGTCGTAAAGGGTCTAAAACCTTTTATCGGACGCCAAATATTTGAATGGATATTTCAAAAAGGAGTTCATTCAACTGCAGAAATGCACAATGTTTCAAAAAACGTAAAAGAAATTATTGATGCGGAAGGACCGCTTATTCTTTTAGATCTTGAAACACACGAAATATCAGATGACGACAGTGCTGAAAAATTTCTTTTTAAATGTAAAGACGATTATGCGATCGAAACAGTATTACTGCGTTCGGGAAATCATTATACCCTATGTGTAAGTTCTGAAATAGGCTGTGCTATGGGTTGTACTTTCTGTAAAACGGGCGAAATGGGATTAAAGCGAAAGCTTCAAGCGGGAGAGATCGTTGAGCAAGTCCTGCTTGCAAGACGGATCTCAGACAAAAAGATAAGTAATGTTGTTTTCATGGGTATGGGAGAGCCTTTCAATAATTATGACGAGGTTATAAAGGCTGCGACGATCATGAACCATGCAAAGGGATTGAGTATTGGTGCCAGACATATTACGATCTCAACTTCCGGGGTCGTGCCGTATATTCGAGAATTTTCACATTTACCATTTCAATTCAAGTTGGCGATTTCTTTGAATTCCGCTAATGATACAAAAAGAAGCGAATTGATGCCGATTAATCGCAGTTATCCTTTGGAAGATCTGCTTTCGGCGGCTAAATATTATACTATTGTGACCAACAAATTGATAACATTTGAATATGTCCTTTTGAAAGGTGTCAATGATACAGCAAAAGATGCTCATGAACTCATTGAAAAACTCAGTTCAATACCTTCAAAACTCAATATAATTCCTTACAATGAAATTGATGATCGTTTTAAACGCCCCGGCGAAAAAGATATTCAGCGTTTTATTTCTTATCTTGAAGATGTTTCCTTTGCGGTAACTTTGCGGTATAGCGGCGGGAGAGGAATACGTGCAGCATGTGGACAGCTTTATCATGAGGTGATGGATTCATGATCAATAATTATCTGGAGGACATAGCGCTTGCGAAGGCTCTGGAAGCACTAAAAAGCGAAGAAGTGTTCATTTATCCCACTGATACTCTTTATGGTTTTGGCGGTGATGCCATGTCTTCTAAAGTTCTTGATAAACTATATTCACTAAAGCGGCGACCGGAAAATATGCCGGTTAGTATGATCGTTCGGGATAAGATGATGTTGTCCCAATATGCTCACATTCCTGCAAAGGCAGATTTGTTGATCAATCAATTTTTTCCCGGTGCGCTAACTCTGGTACTGCCGGCAAAAGATATTGTCATGCCAAATAAATTATTCAGTGTTCAGGGGTATTTGGGATTTCGCATTCCCAATCATGATTTTTGCAGGGAGCTGTCTGAGGCATTTGAAGGACCTATCATTACTACATCTGTCAATTTTTCGGGTAAAGCACCCATGAATAATATAAAAAGTATTAATGAACAGTTTGGAAATGAGATAAATTTGATGATATCGGATCCAATATTAGATTCATCGACAGAAACTTTGAGCAGCACTGTCGTCATGATATCTAAAGACGAATCTTTGAAGGTTTTACGCGAGGGTATCGTTTCAGTTGAAAGTATTAATCAAGTTCTTCAATAAAGGGTTCGGCAACCCTATCGAAAAAATCCTGATTTGATGGTGATAATATTCTATAAAGAAGTAGTAGCGACGTATCCTGATAGGTATTGACAAAATACTCGCTGTCTTTATAATGTTTATCGACAAAGAAATTTTGGAATTTATTCTGAGAATCTAGATTTTGTGAATCAATAAGATAGTTCAAAGCCTCTTCAAGTAAATACCACGCTTTAGTTCCCTGGCCATCATCAAGTGCCCAAAAAGCCTGATTATATAAATGGCGCGCCCTGCGGAATCGAAAATCACCAGTCAATTTATCAAAATCTTCTTTACGGGGACTCCAGCCTTTGGACCACTGAGATGAACTACCGCGTGAATAGATCTCATTAGCCAGATCAAAGATGGAATTTCCACCAAGATCCTCAATCCCATCCATTTCGGATGCCATAATGAGATAGCCATAATAATCAATAATATCCCTTAAAGGATGATATATCATTTCTCTGTAGAGTGCTTCTCCTTCAATGAATTCAAAGACCCATGCATTATCAATATACCGCTGGTCATATTCATTTGAGAAAAATGCATTGGTGGCAATATTCATTTTTGAGCCACTTTTTGATATTTGTGTCACATGGATCGTAATGCGGTATGGAACAATCAGATCATATACTTCATTGCTAAAACTATTGGATGCAATATACTGTTCAATGGTGTTTCTTAGTTCACCAATGATACGTTCTTCCTGCGAATTCAGGTTGTTTCCTTCGACACTGATATTAGGAACAAAGGTTTGCGCAAAGAGTATAGAGCTTGAGATCAGAAAAATTATTATTCGTTTCATTAAGGTTTCCATGATTTTGCATAATCTATTGATAAATTTTAAAGAATTCAAGGCTTTACATTGCAAGGTAAATATAGTATTATCTTATCAATTATTAACGCTTGCCGGAGTATAAATGCGCACAAATATCATCATTCGTTCTTTCTTCATCACCTTGTTTTCAATGAGTGTTTTAATCGCCGTACAACATATTGTTCCCGTTGATGATGGCTATTTTTATACAGATTCAATGAACTCAAAGATATATTATACCGATGGAAACACTGTAAAAACAATAATTAACGCTCCGGGTGTTGGCTATTCTTTTACTTTATCTTCAGACCAAACTCTCTTAGGCTTTAAATATCGAGAAAATGCAGGAGGCAAAGAAGCTCCTGCGATATTAGATATTAATTCAAATAACATGACATTGCTGCATGACCCCGTTTATTGTGCGGGACAAGTTTCATTTTCTAAAAACGGAAAAATTGCATACACTGTAGATAATACTCTTTACGTGAAAGATGGAAATACTACCAGCGAGTTTGATCTTGGCTTTTATGCAAATATTGCCCCCATATCTCCAGATGGAAATTCGCTGGTGTTTAATGACGATAACGACCAATTATGGATACTGAACCTCCAAAATGATACACGGGACCGCATCACTGAGGGACAATATGGAAATGTTTTCCCCTCTTGGTCTGCCGATAGTCGCTATATTGCTTATAATAGTCTTGATGGATCACTAAAAGTATATGATCGTGAAGAAAAGTTGACTTTAGATATTGGTTTGGGTTCAAATTTGATCTGGTCAGAGAATTCTGATGAATTTTCTTATACTGAATTTCATTTGAGCGATAGTGGAGAATTATCCAATACGGATATTGTAGTTTCTAATGTGCAACATGATATTTTATTTACAACAAATACCGATGATTTGAATGAATCAAACTCATTCTATCGTACCGACGGTAAAGTAGCTTATCTGACAAATGATGGAAAAGTAGCAAGTTTGGACAATAGCTCCTTGCGCAAAAGGAGCCCGATTAATATATCCTTCCCAAGTTCAGCTGTTACGTTTGCTCAGGAAACTCCTGCGGTCGGCACATATCTTGATGTACCCTATATTCATCAGGTGTATGATACCCCAGGCACCTATGGTTATAGTTCCTGTGCTCCAACAACTGCGGCAATGGTCATGGCCTATTATGGATTATTACCTAAATGGCCTTATGTTTCAGGAGCTGGGAATACAAATAATTATGGTGCTTATGTCCATGAACGTTATTATTACAATGATTCCTATTTTAATCTCTCATACACCAATAGTTCTTCAACTTATACCTGTTACGGCGGAATGGGGTATATGTGGACAGGAGGAAGTCCAAATTCCCGCATGAAAAATTATTATAGTTTGCACGGTATTTCGGGGAATCAAAAGTGGAATGTTTCATGGTCAACAGTAGCTGCCGAACTTGATAAAGAACAACCTTATTCAATATGTAATTATCTCTCAGGTTCGGGTCACTTGATCGTAGGATTGGGTCGCACAGATAACGGTCAGCGGACTGTTTATGCAAATGATCCTTACGGGAATAGGAATATGTCAAGCTGGCCGAATTATTACGGCAAAACTGTGCAATATGACTGGCCCGGTTACAATCATGGGCATGCCTCCCTAAATTATGCAAATTCAGGATCTACAGTCATGCCATGGTGTATTGCAACATCCTATACGGCGCCTGCTCTTATAGATTCCATTGTGGATGATAAACAGTTCAATGATGGTTTTTACATTAAGGCATCTGGAAATACTGTTCCTATGCGTTATTATCGCAGTACAAAAAGTGGTTATGGCGGACATCATTGGTGGACATATTCTGAAGCCAGTGAAAGTGATATTTGTTTTGTAAGCTGGACACCTCAAATGACAAAGGATGGATATTACAGGATATCAACTTATATACCCGCAAATGCAACTGCTACGTCTGCAGTTTATCGCGTTGTCCATGCCGCTGGCGATAAATCAATTGTTATTGATCAATCTGCATATCCGGATAGCTGGGTTTCTTTAGGTAAGTTTATGATGAAAACTGACGGGACAAATTATGTTTATCTGGGAGATTCAACAGGAGTCTCGGGTGAAAAGATCGTTTTTGATGCTATGATGTGGGAACCGACAGTTCAGACAGAATTGGATTTTATTACTGATTACACCGAAGGTTATCCTAATTATGATATTAATTTTGCTGTGGTTTCAAATTTAGCTCAAGGTGAGTACGAATATACATGGGATTTTGGTGATGGCATGACGGGAACTGGCGATTCACTTAAACATTCTTATGAGAATTTAGGTTATTATACAGTTTCTGTCACTGCAACGGTTGATAGAGTCAGTATAAGTAAAATACATGAAAATTATATTCACATTTTGGATAACAATACTAATGATTTTGAGCTTTTATTTCCAGATAGCATGGAAATCGTACATAATAACAAGCCCATTCTTACATGGCAAAATGTACCTGATGCCTTAGAGTATGTCATATATTATAACGATACTCCAATTTTCATAGATTCAATTGTCACACCAAACAATTGGCTGGAACTGTCCCAAGCCCTTCCTGAAAACAAGACCATATTTTGGCAAATCAAAGCAAAACATATTTCAGGTGATAAGCTATCAAGAGTGTGGGCTTTTCATATCAATACCGTAAATTCATTACCAGAATCCTTCAATCTACTTTCCCCAGATGAGAATTCTGTAAAAGATACGCTAAGGCCGCTTTTTTCATGGGAAAGCTCTTTTGATAGAGATCCCGGTGATGAGTTGCTGTATAAACTTTATATCGGGACAAACATTGATAGCATGGAATGTCTATATACAGGTATTGAAACCAATTTCCAAGTAACTCAAGACCTACAAGAGAACGGAAGATATCTTTGGTATGTTGATGCTGTTGACCCTGCGATGGCTTCTAGACGATCTTTGGAAGAATTGCGGCATCTGGGTATCAATACAGTAAATGAAGCGCCTCCAGCACCTATTCAAATATCCCCGGCACACAATAGCTATCAAACAACTCGTTACCCTCATCTTGAATGGTCAACGGTTCAAGATCCAGATCCCGGCGACGAAGTCCATTATAAGCTTTTATACTGGTATACAGGCGGGACAGTAACTTATTCACTGATCACAACGGGAACTACCTGTGACGAACGCAGATTTCACAATCAATGTGAATATTTCTGGACAGTAGCTGCGATTGATGAACATGATGTTTATAGTTTTAGTGATACACTGACGGTATATATCGATACTGAACTGGACATCGTTGATATCCCTAAAGAATTTTCTTTGCAAAAAAATTATCCCAATCCTTTTAATCCTGTGACACGGATCATATATACACTTCCACAAGAAGAACATGTTGAAATAAATGTTTATGAATTATCCGGGAAACACGTTTTTACCTTGATCAAAGAATTCCATCAAGCAGGAACTTATTCGCTTCAATTTAATGCAGCAGGATTAGCAAGTGGGATATATATCTATACGATGGAAGCAGGAAATTATCGCCAAAGCGAAAAAATGCTGCTTTTAAAATGATACTTATTCCGAAAAGATGAAAGTCAATCCCGTATAGGGCTCAAGACTGCTTCCCCAAATGTTCTGATCAAATCCGATCATCAATACCATGCCGCCTTGTAAACCAATGCGTATCTTTTTAGTGATCGGATAGGAAATATGCATAGTAACACCCGGATTTATATATACATAATCATCATATTCACTTGAGGTATTGTCGAAAAGACCCTGCATAATACCAAAATTCACATCTATTTTAAATTTGTTATAATCTGACATAGTATGATATGATAAAAATGTACTGT
>CAYTLV010000015.1:0-1829 GCA_964438445.1 uncultured bacterium
AAGGCCATTGCCGGTTTTTCGGATCTTCAGGCCGGCGAAATTGAGGCGGGGGATAAGCGTGTTGCGATGCTTTTGCAAAATCCATTTCACCAGATCATTATGCAGCTTGTACACGATGAATTGTTCTTCCCCTTGAAAAATGCCGGAAAGAGCAAGGAAGAATCCGAATCGGAGATCACTAAGATCGCGAGTCTCCTGCATATTGAGCATCTATTGGATCGGGATATCTCCACTTTGTCCTTTGGAGAAACGCAGTTAGTTATGATCGCGGCAACCTGTTTGACCGAGGCGGACATTTACCTCATGGATGAACCGACATCCCATTTGGATCCTCCCACCATTAAAATATTTTATTCCTGCATGAAGCAAATGGCAAAAAACGGCAAAAGCATCTGCATTACATCTCAAAGTCCCGACGAATACATTTTTAACAATAAAGTGTGCATCATGGATGAGGGTGTGATAAAAGCGCAATTTTCTGCCGATGAATGCCCGGACGCATTTGAAAAACATCATATTGTACTTGATTCGACATTCGTAAATAAGCGATTAAAGGAGATCGGTCAATAAATGAAGATACTTCCTTTTATATTCAAGATATCTGACACCAAAGAACTTGTCAATGCTCTTGAGATCGATCTGTCCGCCTCTTCTTGTACGGCCATTATGGGACCGGTCGGGAGCGGGAAATCATTACTTATTAAATTGCTGTCGGACTCACAATTGCGTGAAGTCAATGCCTTTACGGAATACCCTTTTTGCGCCTATCTTTCACAGGATCTGACGCGACTGTTCACCGGCAATTCACCCTCAACAATTATTGAATTATACAAAGACAAACGATACACGGTCGGTCAGCATTTTGCCCCGACACTTTTTGACCAATATGCCAAGAAACTTGAGATAGATCAACTATTGGCAAAAAATCGACGCTTGGCTCATTACTCCGAGGGAGAACGCCAGCGATTGGGACTTTGTCTTGCCGCCGCGGTCAAAGCGCCGGTCACGATCCTTGATGAACCCACAACCGCGTTGAATATGGCATACCGTCAAATCATGTATGACATGATCGAGGAAATAAGGAAAAGAAGCAGAGTTTTTATCATATCGCACCGTTTGCTGGATTGCATTGCCGTTGCGGATCATGTGATCCGAATGGAGAACCTTAATATTGCAGAGCATTTTCCCATTGAACAAATCATTGAAAAAGATCATATTTTAAACTATTATTCATTCGAAAACGAGGTCAGGAATGTATGAAGATCAGATAAAAGATAAGTTCGTTACGCAAAAATCGGATACTAAGCGATATTTTACTGCTGCCAATATCATCAGTATGGCTCGTATCGTGTTGACTATTCCAGCCGTATGGTTGTTTGCGACCGATCGCTGGGTGTGGGGATTGATCATTTTGGGAATTTGCGTGGTTTCTGATTGGTTGGACGGATTTGTAGCCCGAAAGACGCATGAAGTTTCGGATTTTGGTAAATTCATCGATCCCGTAGCTGATAAAGTAGTGGCAGCCGGCATGATCGTACTAATGATCATCCGTATGGATTTTCCACTCTGGTTCCTGATCGTTTTAACTGTCAGAGATGCTAGTATATACATAACGAAACGCATCTTTTATAATAAATATAAAATTGTGAACGGAGCCAATATCGCGGGAAAAATGTTTATTTTTGTCCTGACGATCGCCGGAGTACTTTGGTTATTGGAATTTTATTTGGGGCTGAATTTATATGCGATATACGTCCTTTATCTTTCAACCCTATTGATGTTGATCTCCTGGGTCGCGTATGCGGTTCAGAGTGTGAAGTTGTTTAAAG
>CAYTLV010000015.1:1929-13636 GCA_964438445.1 uncultured bacterium
AGCAAATCCAGAAATCGTTTCAAAGAAGGATTGTTATCACTTTTTGGACGGGGAATGAAAATATCAGATGATTTCATGGAAGATATCGAAGCCTTTTTATATGAATCGGATTTTGGCGCGGATGTTTGCGATATGATCCTGGAAAAGATCGGATTGGCATCCCGAAAAAAAGAACTGCTGGCTTATGAAGATATCCGCGATATCATCGCCGAACTTTTTGAAGATCTGTTCAAAGGTGATGACCTCAGTATTCCAATCAATGAAAATCATCCTTGTGTTATCTTGGTCGTCGGCGTCAATGGAGCGGGGAAGACCACGACCATCGGCAAATTGGCATCACTTTACCGTAACATGGGCAAAAAGGTCCTCATAGTTGCGGGTGATACTTACCGGGCCGCCGCCATCGAACAACTGGATATATGGGCTGAACGTGCAGGAGTGGATATAATCAAGAACCTAGAGGCGAAAGCGCCCTCAGGCATCGTCTATGACGGAATTCAGGCAGGTATATCACGTGATAGCGATATTATTCTCATCGATACCGCCGGTCGTTTGCATAATAAAGCACATTTGATGGATGAGCTGGATAAGATCAAACGCGTGATCCAAAAGATCATTCCCGAAGCACCGCATGAAACACTGCTTGTGCTTGATGGTTCGATCGGACAGAATTCGGTTGTTCAGGCACAGGAATTTACCAAAGTCACACCGATCAGCGGCTTGATCGTCACAAAACTTGACGGCACGGCCAAAGGCGGGTCCATGATCGGGATCAGACAAAAATTAAGTATTCCGGTAAAATATATTGGACTTGGTGAAAGATTGGAAGATCTTCAGGCTTTTGATCCCGTTCGTTATGTCCATGCCATGTTCGAAGGATTTGAATAAGACGAGTGTACGTGACGAGTATACGAATTGAGCGCTGCCTGCCGATCGCAGCTTGTAGAGCGAAGGTTGGAGCACTGAGCGCTGGGCACTGTGCGCTTAGAAGCGATAGTGCGGGAGAGCGATAGAGAAAGAGGTTGAAATACCACATAGACTGTCATCTTGAGCGTAGGCGAGTATGCGAGCCGAAGTCGAAAGATCTATTCATGAGATGGTGTTGTTGAAACGTTGAAGCGTTGAAATGTTGAAGAAGGTTGAAAGAGTTGAAACGTTGAATAATTGCAGACTTCAGATCGCAAATCTCAAATATTTGATTGATCAAAGATCAATAATTTAAAATCAGCAATCTTTAATCCTCTTGTTTCTTGGAGTTTGTCTTTTGTCTCTTCCTAAACTTTTAAACCTCTAAATGACCCATATTTGAAAAGAAATGAAAACTTATGAAGAAATTCCATATTATATCACTTGGCTGTTCCAAGAATCTTGTGGACAGTGAAGAAGTCAAGGGACTTTTATTATCGGGTGGGTTCGAATATATCGATACAGCTGAAAAGACTGAAGTTCTGATCATTAATACTTGTGGGTTTATTTTACCGGCCAAAGAAGAAGGCATCAATACCATCCTTCAAGCCATTAAATTAAAAGAAAGCGGACAGATCAAATCCGTGATCGTCATGGGTTGTCTATCGCAGCGTTATCGTGAAGAGCTTAAAAAAGAACTGCCGGAAGTCGATGCTTTTTTCGGCGTAGATGAAATACGTGATGTAGCCCGCTATTTATTGCACCGTGATGCTGTTGCGGCTCCGCGTTCATTAATGACACCCGGTCATTACGCTTTTTTGAAGATCGCGGAAGGCTGTAACAATAATTGCGCCTATTGTGCCATCCCGCTGATTCGCGGTAAACAGATCAGTCTGACTCCTGATGTCATTTTAAAAGAAGCCGAACAACTTGCCGAGAAAAATGTAAAAGAACTGATCGTGATCGCTCAGGATACCACGACTTACGGTTGGGATCTTGATAAAAAAACGCGTTTACCGGAGTTGATGAAAGCATTGGATGCCATGAATGCTTTTCCCTGGATAAGATTGCATTATGCTCATCCGGCGCATTTCGATCCCGAATTGATCAAGGTGATCAATGACTCAAAAAGTATTTTGCCCTATATCGATATTCCCATTCAGCATATTCATACTGACATGATCCGGGCCATGAATAGAGGTAAAGATGGTAATCATATCCGCGAATTGATCATAAAACTGAGAGCCGAGATCCCAAATCTTGCCTTGAGAACCACCGTGATGGTCGGGTTCCCGGGTGAAACGGATGAAGCATTCAATGAATTGCTGGAATTTGTAAAAGAGACCCGTTTCGACCGCTTGGGTGGATTTACTTATAGTCAGGAAGACGGCACGCCGGCCGTTCCTTTGGGCGATCCCATTCCCGAAAGCATTAAGCAACGTCGTTTGGAAGCCATTATGACGGCTCAACAGGAAGTTTCACTCGAGAAAAACCAAGCCCTGATCGGGACAAATCAAGAGGTTTTGATCGATACCTATGATCCAGTCAGTGGTGACAGTTATGGACGTACGTTCAGAGATTCACCGGATATCGATAATCGTGTGATTATATCCGGTGCACTGAAAAAAGGTGAATTCGTTGAAGTCGAGATCACTGATGCAGTGGATTATGATCTGATCGGGGAACTCGTATAAATCCTGATATAAAATTTTTGTTAAATAGTAGAGACACAGCATTGCTGCGTCTTTTGTTTGGTATGAAAAACATTTAAGTTATTTTTTTACATAAGAGGCTGTCGCTTAAACACAATGGCGGAAGGGGACGCAGCATTACTGCGTCTCTGCCAATATATATTTATTTTTCGATCAAATACGACGGAACAATCGCATTCAACATTTTCAACTTTATATAATCTCCACGAAAATAATAATAGCCCGGATGAGCGCTCTGGTAAGCGGTTCGTGATGAATCTTTTATCAGGAACCAATCCACACCGTTGATCTGAACAACTCCGACAATATGAATGGCATGATCGTCACCCGTAGTTTCATTAAAAATACGGTATTCCCGGGCATCCTGATCAATATTTTCTACCGCGATATCGGCAGTCGGGATAAAAGCAATACCGGCATAGCGATTAATTCCGGGCTCACTTGTATCTCCGGTGATCGGAACCGAATATCCTTCTTTGACAGATTTTAGAATAGCTGTGTAGAATTCATCTATTGGAAGATTATAATACTCTTTTCCGTGCCACCAATTGTCCGGGAAAGGAAATTCGGTATAGTCGTAAAAGGGGAAGGCCAGTGTAGATTGAATGGCCGTATATTTTTTTGGGTTGAATTTTAGGATCTTATGATAAAAGCTTTTGGGTGTATATTTTTTTCCTGCATAGTTGAATGTTTTAGGGATTTTACCCAGATGTTTATCCAAGATCGCCCGAACCGAGATCATGGCACTTTCTTTATCCCAAAGATCGTTCTTTTTAATATGACCTAAGTATGCTTGAAGTTCATGATGTAATAATCCGGTATCATAACCTTCCGATGTTGGATTTCCAGAGAAATCTTTTTCGGGTATCAGACCATAAGATTCGGCAAGGCGAAAGACGCCGCCGATCTGAGAACCCCGTCTAATATCATTTTCTCCACGTGTTTCTATAAAATTCAGTGATTTTTCGAGGTAATCGAAATATATAATTTGCATGACGGATAATTTGATCTCTTTGTCCTGCAGTCGCTGTACTTCGGTCTCTATAAAAGAGATTCCCGTATGCGCCCAGCATGAAGAGGTCAGGCCTTGATGTTTTGGCGGAAAATGGAAGAAAGGATCAAAGATATCCATGGAAGTGGGAACTTCAATTCCTTCAACTGAGGCAAATAGTGTGTATTCCTGTTCTTCGGTAATTGTATCACGGATCTCTTTCGTGATCATATTTTGAGTATCTTTTTTTGAATCTCTTATTTCCATGATCTTGGCATGAACCGGATCATGATATTTTACTTTGTATTCAAGAGTGGTTTGTGCGATGAGTAATCCGCATAAGCTTAGGAGAAGGAGGATTTTTTTCATTTTACTTCCTTATTTTTTTGATCTCATTGAGCATGATGGCATGAATAACGGGATTTCCGGCTACAATATGATCATCTGAAAATTTATAGGGTTGACCGTCAAAATTTGTAACGATACCACCGGCTTCTTCAATCAGCAAGATACCTGCAGCTACATCCCAGGGTTTTAAATGCCATTCCCAGAAACCATCAAAGGTACCTGCTGCGGTAAATGCCAAATCCATGGCTGCAGAACCGGGTCGGCGGACGCCTTGGACCAGTCGATTGAAATGATCAAAATAATTCAGATTATTTTCCTTATTCGTGGGATAATCGTAAGGGAAACCCGTGGAAAAAAGGCATTCTTTCAATTTAGTATGGCTTGAAACATGTATATCAATACCGTTTAATTTTGCACCTTTTCCTTTTTGCGCTTCGAAAAGATAGTTGATCAGGGGATTGTAAACATAAGCATAAGTGGGAATACCATCTTCATGTAAAGCGAGTGAAATACAGACCATCGGAAAACCATGAACAAAATTTAAGGTTCCGTCAATCGGATCCATGACCCACAATTTTTCAGCTGTTTTAATCTCACTGGCGGTTTCTTCCGATAAAAATTCACTACCAGGAAGAAGGGCACTTAATTTATTCATGAGAAATAACTCAACTTCGCGATCGACTTCTGTAACAAGATCGACATCCGTGGATTTATGATTGATGATTTTCTTGGTATGAATACGGCTTGAAATGATCTTTCCTGCTTCTGTTAGAATATCTATGATGTGATTACGCATTTTAATTCCTGCACTTAATATTTATACTTGAAATTGTAAGGGACGGTCGCGACCGTCCCCTACATAGATTTAATTTATCATTGCAGATACTATTTTACAAGTAACATCTTGCGATTTATAGCGCCCAACTCTGTCTGTAAGCGAGCAATATAAACACCGCTGGGCAGAGGACCGGCATGGAAATCAACGCTGTAAGTTCCTGCTGACTGAGATTCATTAATCAGCGTAGCAACGCGTCGTCCATGAATATCGTAAACCGAAAGATTTACGTTAGTGAATTCTGAAAGTTGATAATTTATCGCAGTTGTCGGATTGAAAGGATTTGGATAGTTTTGTTCAAGCGAGAAATTTGCAGGAACATCAGTATCTTGAATTGCAACTCCACCGGGGGTCATGACAACGAGATCTTCAATATAGATCGTTCCTTCATTGGTACCGATGCTATCAATGTATTCGATCTGAAATGAGTCAAAACTCAAGTCACCATCCAAGGTACCGTCAGAAATGCTTTCCCATGTACCGCAGATACCATCGCGAAGATCCCATTTCAAAAGACGCCATCCAATGAAGTCCAAATCATACCATGGACTTACTTCTGTGGCACCGGTTCCGGTTGGATCATCAATGGCATAACGGAATTTATTGTTGGATCCGTCACCGAATACCCATGCCTGCAAGACATCATCTTTGGTGAATTTACGTCCGGCTTGAACACTGGAGCCGTTCAGCCATTCGCGTATAAATCCGGTTTCTCCTTCAGGGTCAAATGTATAAGAAATTGCCATTGAGTAAAAACTGTTATTGCAATGATTGACATATCTGCTGTTTGCTGAAGCCGATCCGGCAAGAAGATTTACAGTATGGAAACTGAAACTTGGTTGTTTCCATGAACCGGCTATGGTGGCCGGAGAAAAAGCATCAATGACCAAGGTATCGGCATACCAAGGTGTGTCGCTGTCGATCAAAAGACTGCTTACCTGATTGGTTTCGGTAACATTATTAAACAAATCGGATAATCCGCTGTAAGCCCAGCGAGCATAGCGTTTACCGCGTTCCAGTTCTTCAGTGGTAAAGAGAGATATAATGGTTTTGCCATTTATCACATACATTTCAAATACTGTAGGAATGGTTATATCTGCACCGCTTGTACGGATAAGTTCAAATTTGTCTTCAAGTCCACCGGTCGAATCAACGATCTCATCAAAGAAATAAGAAACGATCGGTTGAAGGTCATTGTATCTTACTGAACGTGGAGGATAATAATCCTTGACTAAAGGAGCATAAATATCAGGTGGGGAAGTTGTGAATTCAAGTACGAAATCGTCTCCACCAATACCATCTCCATTGCCATCAAGATTCTGATGGCGATTACCGAAAATACTATCTGCTTCAAGAGTAAGTGTGTAAGAAGTTTCAACTTCCAGACTATCGCCAACTGCATTGAGTGTAAGTATTTTATTTGTTGAATTCCAATTAAAGATTAAATCCGCTGCCGGAACGATCGAAAAACCATTTCTGACTGCCGTGGTATCCATTGCATGTGAAAATGACATGACAATAGGTTCCCATGCTGGGTGGACGGCTTCATTTTGTGTCGGAGTAAAACTTTTAACAAAAGGAGGAACAGAAGAATCCATGAATATATTCTTAGTCCAGAAGAATTTTGAATTATCGATCGTAATCTGTGTGGTGTCCGGCCAGTAACCCGGTGCATTAAAGATCATTTCATAAGTTCTGTTGGCAAGACTGTCAAAAAGATAAAAACCGTTATTTCGGTTATAATTGTGGTTGTTATTATAACCGTTCATATAATAATCGTAATCTGAACTGTTATCGATCGTTGCCCAATTTGTAGAACTTATTGGCGAGCCACTTGTGATCTGTGACCATTGAGGAGTGTATTTATCGACATACATCGTTGTATTACCATAGTACACGCGACTGCTATCGGGCGAACCCGCAGGATATAACGTAACCTCTAAACTGTCAATGGGTTTGTATTTATCGTTCGTACCGGAGCGGTAGGGATAGCTGACTGTTTCCTCATATGTCCTTACAATACCGGCAAGATTTGCTAATTTTGGACGTGGCAGGTTGAACTGTGTCAGAAAAGAAAGTGCGATCGCCCAAGATTCATTGATCCGGAAATCCAGATTTTGCAAGCGGTAGGTTTCAGGATAATAATCATGGAATGTTCCTTCACTTAAAGTTCCGGGAACCTGTAAAGTTCTAAACACACCTAAATAAGGTTTGCCTGTTCCATAAAAAGTCCAGTCTCCTGCCAATGAAGTTCCGGTTGTTTGCAAGGCCTTAGAAATATTGTTAGCCATAATACTGGCTAGAGCCATTTCTTGAGGAGCTTTCGGATAACCTGCAAGCCCATTAATACGCGAATCTCCCGTAGGTCCGGGATACAGCAATAAGGTCGTATGCCGTGTACTTTCGGATAATCCCGTTGCATTGCTGTGAATTGATTGCATCCAATCTGAATTATTTTGGTTTGCAATTGTACAAATACTGGAAAGATAAAGATTATCCGAATGGCGGTTATGTCTACGTGTCATTACAGTACTAAACTTTGCCCTTGTCGTATCGTTTACATCTATAACGCCGAAATTTTTAAAGATCGTTTCAAGAGCAAGTACTCTGGTAAGATTTCCTTCCGATTCCCAGTAACCGGCTGGAGTTGATGGAGGGCGGTCATTGGATGTATGGCCACCATGACCGGCATTAATACAAATTTTATATGTTATAGTTTCAATTTCTTGAGCGACAAGAAAGGAACTAATGATGAATAATATGATGATCAATTTTTTCATGGTATATCCTTACTTGATTTCCAAGGTTAGTAATATCGGTTTTCCATCGACCGGATTGTCACAAACGATCTTTTTTCCGTCCGGAGACCACTGTGGATACATTTCTATCCGATCCATGCTATCAGTCAATTGGATCAGATCATTTCCATCCGCATTGACAAGATAAATATCTGAACCTGTGAAAGTATTTCCATCATCTTCATCTCTCATAAAAGCGATCCATTTCCCGTCTGGTGACCATTGTGGGGCACGGGCGTTTTTGATCTCAGAAAGAATATTTCCATTTAGATCACATATAAATAGGTCGTTTCCACCAACAACACATAATTTGTCTTGGCTTGGGGAGACCGAAGGCCATAAATGAGGATGATCTCCTGCAGGAGTCAGTATCTTACTGGTTCCATAGGAATATAGCACGATTTTATTATTTAGTGTAAAAGCAACTGGTTTTGAATTTTGTGTTGCCTTTGCAAAATTATTTTTTATAGCATCTTTTTCAATGTAAAAAACACCATGATTTGTAATCTTCGGAGAGCTCTCCAAACGCAAATTATTTAGGACAAATTCTGTTTTTTTTGTTTTGCTGTCGTAAACAGGAAAAGAGGTGAGACGATAACCTTTACTGTAATCATCAAGCCGGTAGCGGATCATTCCTTCTGTATCCATTACAGGCTCATAACCACTTTCAGCAAATCGAGTAGCTTTTTTTTCCTTTAGTTGGTAACTATATAAACCATCGTCAGATCCATATAATATATAGTTTCCGTCCGCACTGAACACGGGCTGTATAGCGTCATTTCCAATCTCAAGAACTTGAGTATCAATGATTCGTACCTGTGCAAATAATACGACCGCGGACAGCATCAAAATAATAGCGATCTTCTTCATGTATTCCTCCAAGATTAATTAAGCCAATTATATTCGGATGAATATAATTGTTACGCCATGTAATTACAACAAGAAAACAGGAGAAATGTTTCGGGAAAAAGAAGAGGGTAAAAAGGTAAGTATTGGATATGAGAATATATCTTTCGGTATTGTAGGGGCGACTCCATCCTTCGCTGAAGCTATGGATGGCATGCTGGAATTGCCCGAGGATGAAGAGGGAGGCTCGAGAGCCTCCCGTACATTCACATGAAAATGAAATAAATGATATTTTTATCGATCGCCGGTCGAGAAGGTAAGAAAATTTAGATAAATAAAGATGGTTGAAGGAAATCAAAATTCTATAAGGACCTATATACCCTTACACCCTAAACCTTTACACCAATTATACCTTTACATAAAAAAAGGGCTCAATAATTTGAGCCCTCTCATTTCACGTCTTACGACTTACGTCTCACGATTTTACATTTCCTTCAAAACCTTACGAATAACTTTGCAGCCATACATAAGTTCATCTTCTGCTACATTTAGGTGCGGACGGAAGCGCATAGATTTATCTCCGCAGAGAAGGATCATGACTTTATTTTCCCACATTTTATCGAGAAATTCACCACGTTTTTCGCCATTAGGCAGGTCAAAGGCACACATAAGACCTTCACCACGAACATTAGAGATCAATTCAGGATATTCTTCTTTAATCTTCTCTAATTCGGCAAGAAGAACTTTTCCCATTTTACTTGCATTGTCAACGAGGTTTTCTTTTTCGATCACTTCAAGAGTATATTTGAAACGCATCATATCGACCAAATTGCCACCCCAGGTGGAGTTTAAACGGCTTGATTCGACAAATACATTATTTTTTACTTCATTCATACGTGGACCGGCCAAAATACCGCAAACTTGAGCTTTCTTACCGAAAGCGATGATATCAGGTTTGACATCGTAATTCTGATGTGCCCAGAATTTACCTGTCAGTCCAACACCGCTTTGAACTTCATCAAAGATCAATAACATATCATTATCGTCACAAATATCACGTAAAGCTTTAAAGAACGATTTACTGAAATGGTTATCGCCGCCTTCACCTTGGATAGGTTCAATGATGATACATGCGATATCTTTAGCATCTTTAGAGACCATGTCTTTGATCTCAGCAATGGCTTTTGCTTCCAAAGCTTCATTAGCTTCTTTATTTTCTTCAAGAGGAAAGATCAATTTAGGATTTGTTGCCCGCGGCCAATCAAAAAGAGGGAAGTATTGAGTTTTTCTAGGATCAGCTGTATTGGTCAAAGATAATGTGTAACCGGTACGACCATGAAAAGCTTGTTTGAAATGCAGTACTTTCAAACCAACAACATCAGTTTCACCTTTTTCAAAATTTTTCCGGACTTTCCAATCAAAAGCTGCTTTCAAGGCATTTTCAACTGCCAGTCCACCACCGGATACAAAAAATGCATAGGGGAGGTAGTCGGGAATGCCAACTCGCGAGAAAGTATCAAGGAAAGATGCCATTTCTTCTGAATAAATATCTGAGTTGGTTGGCTTATTAATGGCTATTCGTGCGAATTCGTCTTTTTTTGATACTAAATAAGGATGGTTGAATCCGATTGAAAGGGAAGCAAACATCGAAAAGAAATCAAGATATTCTTCGCCGTTACGTTTGTCCACAAGCCAGGAGCCGTGTGATTTGTCGAGGTCAACAATGACATCAAATCCGTCTGTCAACATATGTTTAGACAAAACCTTTTTAACTTCAGTTGCTTTTACCATATACTCTCCTATTTTATGGTGAAAATTATCACCGGGTTAATTTTATAAATTGAATTTTATTCCTTGAGCCAAGGGTAATTCTTTACTGTAATTGATGGTATTGGTCTGACGGCGCATATAACCTTTCCATGCATCCGATCCGGATTCACGTCCGCCGCCTGTCTCTTTTTCACCACCAAAAGCACCACCGATCTCAGCACCTGACGTACCGATATTTATGTTGGCAATACCGCAGTCAGATCCGCGTGAAGATAAGAATAATTCTGCTTCGCGAACGTTTTGTGTAAAGATGGCCGAGGACAGTCCCTGAACCACGTCATTTTGAATTGCAATGGCATTCTCAACATCACCACTATACTTAATGAGATAGAGGATTGGTGCAAAGGTCTCATCCTGAACAATGGCCATATCGTTGGTGACTTCAACTATAGTTGGTTTAACATAAGTGCCTGTCTCATAGCCTTTTCCGCTGAGTATTTGATCGCCGCAAATAACCTTGCCGCCCTGTTCTTTAGCTTGTGCAATAGCATCTGCATACATCTTTGCAGCATCTGTATCAATAAGGGGACCGACGTGATTTGATTCATCCAAGGGTGTCCCGATCTTTATAGATTTATATGCTTTAAGCAGAGTTTTCTTTACTGCATCATACATGTCTTCATGAATGATAACACGTCGGGTAGAAGTACAACGTTGACCGGCGGTTCCAACAGCACCAAAGACGATACCGGGGATGGCCAGTTTAAGATCTGCATTCTGTGTAACGATAATAGCATTATTACCACCAAGTTCGCAGATGACTTTTCCAAAACGACGGGCAATCACTTCATTGGCATGACGACCAACGCGAGTAGAACCGGTAATGGAAATCAGACCGACTTCTTTATCCTGAAGCATGGCTTCACCAACATCACGACCAGAACCGATGACAAGATTAAAAATACCTTCGGGCAGATCGTTTTCCTTAAGAACATCAGCGAGGATCTTCTGGATAGCAATTGCTGTCAGTGGAACCTTTGAGGAAGGTTTCCAGATACAGACATCACCACAGACGGCAGCCAACATGGCATTCCATGCATAAACGGCGGCTGGGAAATTGAAAGAAGAAATAATGCCTACGATCCCGATGGGATGGTATTGGTCATACATGCGATGTTCCGGACGCTCTGATTGAGTGGTAACTCCGTATAACTGACGAGAAAGACCAACCGCAAAATCACAGATATCAATCATTTCCTGAACTTCGCCATAGCCCTCTTGAATGGATTTTCCCATTTCAAGGGTGACCAGCTTGCCAAGCTCTTTTTTGTACTCGCGTAATTTTAGTCCTATTTGGCGAACAATTTCACAAGATCAAAGCTGTTCGGCTAGGCAAAGCCGACAGCACGCGCATTTGTTGGGGGACAGAGTTGCGCGCAAAGCAAAATAAAGGCGGACCGCAGATGAAAAGGTTACGCCATGCCCGGTAGGCTAAGGCCGA
>CAYTLV010000015.1:13646-17598 GCA_964438445.1 uncultured bacterium
TCACCGCGTTGCGGTGCGGGGACAGTGCGCCATACCGTATAAGCACGCTGCGCCTGTTTTTTTACTTCAAGATAATCTTCATGCGAGCAAGTTTGTACTTTCGCAATTGCTTCACCATCAATTGGCGATGTGATATCTAAAACTTTTGATGATGTTGATTTGATCCATTCCTGACCGGTTGAACAACCATTGTTCATTTTTTGAATGCCAAGCTTCCTTAATAAAGTTGAATCCATTGTGAAATCCTCCACTTATATTCGTTTATATTTTACAAATACAAATTCGTCATGTTCTTCTGACGATTCTTTAGTCCAATTATCGACGTCAAATATAGGAAAATAAACATCTCCCTCATAGTCTTTTTTTACCCATGAAATGTACAGATAATCCACAAAGGGCAGTGCGTGCTCATAGGTATATGCTCCCCCCATAATAAAGATCTTTTTACCGAGTTTTTGTCCAGCCTCGAGCGCTTCATCCAGAGTGCGGCAAACAGTGATATTTTTGTTTGTTTCTAGCTCGGGAGAGATCACAATATTATTGCGGTTCGGTAAGAAGGGACGCTTCAAAGATAAATAGGTATTATGACCCATAATGACCGTTTTTTCGGTCGTCTGTCGTTTAAAATGTTTCAAATCTTCGGAAATATGCCAGGGAAGTTCATTGCCCTTGCCAATAATGCGTTTATCTGTCATGCCGACGATGATGATTATGGGTTGTTTGATCATATATGATTCCTACACGTTTAAAATGAGAAATGTAGAGACGCAAGATTTTGCGTCTCTACAAAATCTACACAGCCACTCCAAATTTTATTTTCGGGGCTGCTACATAATCCTTTAATTCAAAATCCTCAACGGTCAATTCAAAAATAGATTTATTTGCAATCGTCATGGTAGGTAAAGGACCGGGTTTACGAGTGAGTTGTTCTTTTAAACCGTCTATATGATTTTCATAGATATGAGCATCAACAATGGTATGGGCAAACTCACCGACCTCATATCCACATTCTTGAGCCAGGATCATGGTTAGCAGAGAATAACATGCAAGATTAAAAGGAATGCCCAGAGCAATATCGCCTGAGCGTTGAGTTAGGTGACAATTTAATTTATTTTCGCTGACGTTAAAGCAGAAAGAATAATGGCAAGGAGGAAGTTTGCTTTCGGCAGCGTTCCCGGGATGCCAGGCCGAGACTACCATGCGTCTGAGATTTGGTGTTTCGGGATTTATTTTGATTTCTTTTAAAGTATCGATAATAAATTGGATCTGATCAAACACCAAGGTGCCTGTCGCCGGATCGGTTTTAGTCCAGCGGGTTTTCCAGTTTTCGCCGGGAAGATGTCCCGTTTCGGGAACTGGGAATCGCCGCCAAAAACGACCATAGGCGGTTTCAAGAAGACCCTCATCATTAGCCCATGCATTCCAAATCTTGGTTTTTTGGCTTAGGTTTTTAATATGTTCTTCACCGCTCAAATACCAAAGTAATTCATGCAGCATGGATTTATAGTACATCTTTTTTGTGGTCAGCAGGGGATAACCCTTGGAAATGTCCACTTTATAGAAATATGCAAAGCTGGAGAGAGTGGAAACACCCGTACGATTCGTTTTTTTTACACCGTTTTCCAATACATATTGAACCATATCAAGATATTTTTGCATGAAAGCTCCAGAAGTGTATTTATTTCGTCCTGATATTAAGAAAAAAATGAGACATTTCCAATTGAGATTTGATAATTGATTATGAATGATGGGTTATGAATTATGAATTAATATCTTCCCTGTTAATATCCATTATTGGTAATCCATAATTATAATCGTGCGCTAAATCCCAATTTAGCTTTATGGTAATTTTGCGTTTGGACATTATGAATTCTCTTATTATATTATGGCGTACGTAAAACCGTACGGGAGTTAATATGAAGACTATAAATGTAACAAACGCAAGAAAAGAGCTCTATAAGCTCATTGATCAGGTACAGGATGCACATGAACCGGTATATATCACCGGAAAAAATAATTCCGCTGTGCTTTTGTCGGTAGAAGATTGGCGGGCGATCGAAGAAACAATGTTCTTAACGTCTATCCCCGGAATGCGTGAATCCATTATTGAAGGAATGAACGAAGATCCCGATGAATGCAGCACCGAGCCCAATTGGTAAGCATGTATAAACTTTTTTACACAAAACAAGCTCAAAAAGATGCAAAAAAGGTCTCGTTATCCGGTTTGCGTCCAAAGATTGGAAAATTATTATCAATCCTTAAAAAAAATCCTCTTCAAAATCCGCCGCCTTATGAAAAATTGCTCGGAGACCTCACAGGAGCCTATTCCCGAAGGATCAATATTCAGCATAGATTAGTCTATCAGATATTGGAAGATCGAAAAATCGTGAAGATTATTAGGCTTTATACACATTATGAGTAAGGAGTAAGGTGTAGAGTGTAGGGTGTAGGGTGTATATTTACTTGCGGGTCGTCCTGAAGGGAGACCTCCGTGAGGACTGCAATGCGCAAAAGATTTGATTGAAATACACAAATATTGTATCCGTTAATATTATTAAGAATCGAAACATCACTGAGATCCTGGACAACACTGCCACTGGCAGTATTTTCAGGATGACTAGATTGGGCGATATAGGAAAGATTACAAATTTGCACTATGTATTATTTCACTATCCCTAAAATATTACTCAAATATTTAATTGCAAGACCCCAGCGGGGTCGAATACAATAGCCCACGACGCAGTCGTGGGAATTGGGATCATCAATAATTACAACCACAGCGTGGTTGAACATTGGATATTGCGATAATTTGTTCAACCGCTCTGCGGTTGTTTCCATATTTGGGATTCGAATCTATTTTTGTTCGACCCCGCTGGGGTCTTTTATAAAAAATATTCATCCATCATTCAACATCCAACATCCATAATCCGTTTTTGTACTCCATGACATGAATAGATCTCTCCACTGCTCCGCCAACTGGCGGATCCGGTCGAGATGACAGACTTGTTTTATATTTATAGTTCATCGTTTATAGTTTATAGTTCTTTTATCATCCAACATCCAACATCCAACATCCATAATCCCTTATAATTTGTTTTCCTTTCTCACAGACTTTTAATTATCTTTTACGGTAAATGAAATTATTAATGCAGAGGAATCTAATATGTTACCCAAAGGAAATATGCAGCAGTTGATGAAACAAGCTCAGCAAATGCAGAAACAAATGGAAGACGCTCAAAAAGAGCTGGAAGCTAAAGAAGTTACTGGTAGCGCAGGCGGTGGAATGGTTACCGTAGTTGCAACGGGTAAAAAATCTCTAAAATCTATTAAGATTGCGCCTGAAATTTTTAAAGAAGATCACGAAATGGTCGAAGATATGATTGTTGCTGCAGTTAATCAGGCAATGCAAGCGGTAGATGAACTTACACAAAGTACGCTGGGCGGCATTACCGGCGGAATGAATATCCCCGGATTTTAAAGGAAGTTTCATGGCTGGTATCCCTGATGTTATTACTGATGTAGAGCGGATCTTTTCCAAATTCCCCGGTATTGGGAGGAAAAGTGCACGTCGTATAGCGTTTTATTTATTGGATAAAAAACGTGAAGATATACTTGAGATCGCTAAAGCTATTGTTGATCTTAAGGACAAGATAGAGCATTGTACGATTTGCAATCACATCACTGAGCACTCACCCTGTGATATTTGTGCCAATACAAAACGCGATGATAGTGTTATCTGCATAGTTGAAGATAGTCTGGATGTCATTGCTTTGGAAAAATCTGTTTCATATCGCGGTAAATATCATGTATTGGGCGGCCTGATCTCACCACTGGACGGTGTAGGTCCCGATGATCTGGCGATTGCTTCGTTAATGACTCGCCTTGAACCGGTCAAAGAGATCATTTTTGCCATTAATCCCTCGGTGGAAGGCGATACGACCAGTTTTTATTT
>CAYTLV010000016.1:0-17351 GCA_964438445.1 uncultured bacterium
ATCGGGTTTGCAGCAAACTTCGCATCGCTACACAAATGAACTTTTATAAGCCGATTGACCCTCAAATATCGCTCTTCTAATATTAACAGTTTATGGTTTAAACAAAAAACCCGACGAGAAGTCGGGCTTTTTTTATTGGGGTATTGTAGTGTTTTTTATGCGCAGTAAACCTTTATTGTTTGTTCTTCAGAATCAATATTGACTTCCATTTCTTCTAGAGCCTGGATCAGTTCTTCTATGTTCTCAGGTTTGATTGAGGATAAGTCGAATTTCATTCCTTTTTCATCCATAGCATCATTGACTTTATCACGTACATCGGTTGGCAACATTGAGGCAATATTAACCCCTGCTCTTACAAGCGCCAATGGTACTTTAACGTGTACTTTTTCTTTGTTCTTGTCAGATTTGGGACTGATATCAACAAAAAGGTAATTAATATTGCCCTTTTCGTGGCTTACTTTAACTGCTTCGGTTTTCTTTTCTTCTTTTTTGTCTAATGCATCAAGAAGCTTTGCACCTTCTTCGGCCGAGATCTTGCCTTCGGCGACCATGTTTAACACTTTTAATTTTTCTTCATTCATTTTTACATCTCCTAAAATTTGATCTTTACGATTGCGTCTTTTGATTCTATGTCGACTGTTAAGCCTCTTAAAGCACAAAACACTTTGGGTATACTAAAAAATATGCGTGTATAGGCATATGCCATTTTACTTTGTCCCGGTATTAAATTCCAGATCAATAGTCCGACCATTACGATCACAATTGGAATGATAAGCAAAATAAGTATAAGTATGAGAAAAAGATAGATCAGTACTCCAGGCAAGCATAATTTAAACGGCTTTTCTCCATTCTTTGTTATTATTTTGATACCCATTTTTTATTCTAATCCTTTCAAAGCTTCATCAAGTGAAATATCGCCGCGTTCCAATTGATCAAGTATGGTCATTCGTTCTTTTTTGCTTTTTTCGGGCTCTTCAATGACCACATCAATGTTGACCATGTCAAGCTGTCCGCCAATCTTATTTAGGCGGTTTTTTACAGTCGGATAGGATATCCCGAAGAATTTCTCCATCTGTTTGATGGAACCATGAGTTTTTAAGAAGACCGCTGCAAACAATTGATCCTCTGCCGACAGTTGTGCCAAAGCGGGAAGTTTAAAATCCCCCTCAAGCGATATGCCTGTTTCCGAAACCAGCACCTTTTGAACTCTGAGCTCTTTGCCGTCCGTCATTTTTGTTAATACTTGCCATTCGTGTGTCATAATATAGTTCCTTTCAAGAACAATTTACTTAACATAATTAATATTGTCAAGCATTATTATTAATTATCTTAATATTATGCGAATTTATTATTGATTATTATTATTTGTTGTGCAATTATCATTAAGAAACTAAAGCATAAAGAAAAACCCGGCATAAGGCCGGGTCTTTTATATATCATATGTTCAACGATTAATGAATTACGCTGTTTCACGTCTTACGCTTTACGTCTCACATTTTATAATTTATCAGCAATCGCTTCCGCTACCTCCAAAGAGGTATTTGAACCGCCAAGATCGTAAGTGCGAACTTTCCCTTCTTCAATAACGTCGGCAACGGCTTTTTCAAGTTTTTCAGCCATGTCTTTTTCACCCAACCAATCTAACATCATTTTTACTGTCAAGATCATAGCTATCGGGTTAACTTTGTACAGACCATAGTATTTCGGGGCGGAGCCATGGGTCGGTTCAAACACGGCCAGTTTGTCGCCAATATTGGCAGAACAGGCAAAACCAAGTCCGCCGATCAGCTGCGCTGAAAGATCTGATAGAATATCACCAAACATGTTTTCTGCAACGATAACTTCGTAGTTACCTGGATTTTTAACCAGCCACATACATTGTGCGTCGATGTTCGTTTCCCAAAGCTCGATACCCGGATAGTTTTTTGCAACTTCGCGAGCGGTACGGATCATAAGTCCACCGGTTTCACGCAGCACATTGGGCTTATCACAAACCGTGACAGCTTTCTTTCCATATGTTTTAGCAAATTCAAAAGCATTGGTCACAATACGCTTACATCCCTGGCGGGTCATTATGCGTGTAGATAATGCAATATTCTCAAGACCGGCATCTTTAAATTTTTTCATTTTAGGATGGTTCTTATCAAGAACATCATAAACATCCTGGGGTAGTGGATAAAATTCTATTCCACCATACATGCCTTCCGTATTTTCACGAAAGATCGTAATGTTGATGTCATCTTTGTAATTTAAGGGATTACCTGCATATGCTTTACATGGACGCATATTGGTATGCAGATCAAAGAGTTGACGAAGGCGAACAATAGGACTAAAATAGACATGTCCCTTGCCTTGCATTTCGGGAGCCAATGCCTTCTCTGCTTCTTCTTTTGGTTTTGACGTAATTGCACCAAAAAGCGCGCAATCAACCGTTTTCAGCATCTCGATCGTACGTACGGGAAGCGCTTCACCTTCCGTTTTCCAGTACTCCCAGCCAATATCGCCATGAACGAATTCGGCATCCAGCTCCAGTTTATCCAGAACGATCTTTGCTGCTTCCATTACTTCGTTACCAACACCATCACCCGGTAACCAACCAATGCGATATTTTGCCATGGTTCAACTCCTTAAATTACCCGTTAATGTAAAACGTGCCACTCCGAACATACGGAAGTGGCTCCTGTAATTACCTAAACCAATTATAAATAATCAATTGAAATTATGATATTTTATTTCAGAAAGCAATAACAGTGAAAATTATTTTTAAACATTGAAGATGAGATCGAGATTTAATTTTGAATTAATATTCAAGAGACATGTAGAGACGCAAAATCTTGCGTCTTTACAAATTATTTAATTAGATCTCCCAAGTAAAATCCACCGATCGCAGCACTTAAACCAAGTCCCATATTGGTTGCCATGTTTACGACAGCCAACCAGGCAGATGCTGTTTTAAATAGCAAGAATGTTTCCATGCTAAATGTTGAAAATGTCGTAAAGGCTCCAAGCAGTCCAATTGCGAGAAAAAAGTTCCACGCGTGGTGCTCACTTCCAGACAAACCTAAAAACAGCGCAAGACCAAATGTACCCAAAACATTAATAACAAGCGTTCCCCATGGAAAACTTCCATTTTGTGAATACAGCAAAGTTGAAACGGAAAAACGAAGGACGGCACCAAGAGCGCCGCCCAACGCTATAAATAAATATTTCATATTCGTTTAATAGAGATAACCAAGTCCAATATAAAGTCCGGTACTACCATCATTGCTTGAACCGGCAAAACCGTAATCTACGGCCAAGATCATATTTTCGTTCATGGCCAATTTAATGCCTAGTCCATATCCGATATGCAGGGTTTCACTATTTCCCGAGAGATAATCTGAATATACTCCAGCAGGAACACCTGTTTTGTCATAGTTGTAAGGCTGAACTACCATACCGGCATCAACAAAAGGATTTACACCAAAGTACCAGCTCTGACCGATCCAGTTAAATCTTACGATCTTCCAACGAGCTTCTAAGTTTCCATAAAGATATCCATCGCCTACCAAGCGTGCAGCCATGATGCCGCGAACGGTTTTATTGCCGCCAAGCCCGTCAACATTACTTCGTGAATTTGGCATATTCCCCTGAAGATAAAAGGGCATTTTACCCGCAACGACGCCCTGATATCCAAGACGATATGTTAGCGAAAGATTATCGGGGATAAGTGTAAAATACTGGCGGTGTATAGCTGCTATTTGCAACCATCCACTTTCGTTTCCTGTAAATTTAGGTGCTGCTGTAACAACTACTTCTTCCCAAAGACCACTCATAGGACATGCTTCATTGTCGCGCGTATCGTAAACAATACCCGCTTTTGCATAGGTAACAAGACCGCCATCTGCTTCTCCGCTTGAGATGGCACCCCAATCGATAAAATCATCATAGAGTGTAGATTGATCTAAAAAAGTACTATCCCATGCACGCGTTGTGGATGCGGAGCCAACATTGAAATTTAAGATACCCAATCCACCCAACCAACGAAAGCTATTGTCGGTAATATTACCCTGGAAATTAACCGTAAAACGAAAATTATTACGTTTCATAGCATAGTATAATGTATTCTTATAATCAGCGCTTGTTTTGTCTACCCAAGATGCATTATAAATTGATTCTGCTCCGTTGAAACCATAAAAGCCCCATGCCATTTTCGTGATTTGACTCAAATCAGCTGTTACACGAACGCCCGGGATCAAATATTTTGAATCGTATGTAACTTGTGCCAATCCGGCACCTTTAGTCGTTTGATTCCATTCCACATATAAATTATGGTAATATTCCGGGTAAATAGCCCCATCACCATAGAAAAAGATATTGGCCAACAAGCCATACTGAAATCCGGTATCCGAATTATATGCTACCGATGGCAAAGGACCCACATTAATTCCGGTCTTTACGAAATCATCAGCTTGTGCAAAAGCCATTAGCAAGATTGTCAATACAAGTAAAATGCGTAATGTGTTTTTCATGTTTCCCTCCATTATTTAAACATCACTGCGTGGAATATAAACAAATCAAGTCAAAAGGCAAAAGTATAAAGGTAAAAGTAAAGATTATGGATTATGGATTATGGATTATGGATTATGGATTATGGATTATGGAAAAAATAAACAATTCTATATTGCTATGCCATTAATTGATTTTTGTATTGTTTTTTCAAACCCTCTAGGGGTAACCTTGTGTAGAAAAGCGCTACTACAATCATTAAACCGCATGAAGGGTTTAAGTTCTTTTGAAAGAGCAAAAGCACTAGTTTTCTTGCTTGTTGAATGGAAAGTGATTCTATCATACTAAAGTTTTTTAATTTCATCATACCTAAAACAATCTATGGTGTGATCATTTACCATGCCGACTGCTTGCATAAACGCATAAATTATTGTTGAACCAACAAAATTTAGCCCATGTTTTTTGAAATCCTTGCTTATCACATCCGACAATTCTGTTTTAGCGGGAAGTTCTGCCATGGATTTCCAAGCATTTTGTATTGGTGCCCCATTAACAAAGCGCCAGAAATATGCATCCAATGAACCAAACTCTTTTTTGATTTTTATAGCAGCTTTTGCATTTCTGATTGCAGAATTTATCTTTAGTCGATTACGAACAATACCCGCATCTGCCAATAGTCTAGCTACATCATCGCCCAAATAATTTGCAATTATTTCACAATCAAAATTATGAAAAGCCTTCTTGTAGTTTTCTCGTTTTTTTAAGATCGTTATCCAACTCAATCCCGCCTGGGCCCCTTCCAAAATCAGAAATTCGAATAAAAGTTGATCATCATGAAGGGGCACACCCCATTCATTGTCATGGTATGCAATGTATATAGGGTCATTTTCACACCATTTGCATCTGTTTTTCATTTTACCCACCTTTGCTTAAAATATAATGTGAAACCAAACCACTAGAACAGCATTAATTGTTCCGGTTCTCTAATTTTGCAATATTGATACGGGGTTAGGGGGTACTGTTTTCTTAATTGTGAAATTGTGCCATATAGCTTTTCCCTATACGCTTTCTTATCCACTTTGCCTGTATAATAATTAACATAAGCCTCATATAGTTCGGGAAAAGTATTTCTTATAAAATTTAAAAAATGTCCCCTTGTTGGACCGCGCAAATTCAGTAAGCCGGTTATAATAAATGAGGCACCTACTTCTTGAGCTGAATTAAAGATACTCTCAAGATTATCTTTGTTGTCTGTTAAATATGGCAAAATAGGCATAGCCAGAACTCCGGTCCTAACTTTGGTTCTTTTGAAAGCCCTTAATACTTCAAATCTATTTTTTGTTGGGGATGATCCGGGTTCTATCTTTTTTCGGAGTTCTTCGTCAAGGCTTGAAACAGATATTCCAACACTTGCCCCGGCTACCTCAGCAAGGTCAAGAAACAATTCCTTGTCTCTTAACAATAGATCTGATTTTGTAGATAAAGAAACCGGTGTGCGATATTTGATCAGTAACTTTAATACTTCGGGAAGAAGTTTGGTCTTTTTTTCTATGGACTGATAGCTATCGGTAACACCGCCTAAATTTATCACTTCTCTTTTCCAGCTTTTCTTTTTCAGTTGTACTTCTAAAGTCTCTACAATATTTTCTTTGATAAGAATATCTCCAAAAAAATCACCCATATTTAAATAATTATGAGAATAAAGTGCATAACAATATTGGCAATGGTGTGAACAACCGCGATATACATTTAAATCCCAATTATATGGCAAATAATTACTATTGAGTTTATTCAGCGCTGATTTGCATGTAATATTTTTGTACATATCGCAATATACATTTTCTCACCAAAAGAAAAAATATTCATCTTGATTCTTGGATTTTGATTCTTGTTTCTTCTTATTTGTCTTTTATCTTGTGATGCCTTAACTTATTTATACTTTAACGGAGTCTATAAGCATGAAAACAATTAAGCACATCATTTGCCTATTCGGCATTCTGTCTTTTATGTTCGCAACACCTGTGGACACAGAACAAGCTCGTGTTGTAGCTGCGAACTTATACCCGCAAAAGGTACTTGCGACTTGTGAGCAACTTTATGATCATCTATATCTTAGTACGTTTGAGAATGGTGGCTTTATACTTAGCTCTGCCGATAATGGTTTTCCCGCAATTCTTGCCTATTCTGAAAACGCACCGGTTGATCAAGACAATCCGGCTTTTGATGACTTTTGCAAACAATACAACAAAGAAATAAATGCATTAAGATCTGATGAGCGCATTGTGCATCCGGATTGGGATAAAGCAGAAACCGGTAACTTGAATAAGCCCACCATTACATCCGAGGTGCAGCCTTTGATCTCATCAACATGGAATCAATCACGTTATTATAATGATAAATTCCCATATTTTGTTTTGCCCGGTCATTCTACAGAAAAAGCTTATGTCGGTTGTGTTGCTGTCGTAATGGGACAGTTAATGAACTACTGCGAACATCCACAAAAAGGATATGGAAAACGCTGGTATTATAGCGAATCAACGGATAGTCTTTTATCGGCTTGGTACGATACCACATACTATGATTATGAAAATATGCCGGATTCTCTTTGTACAAGAAGTGGATCTTTGACTGCTTATGCTGATCAAGTAAGAGATGTGTCTTTGTTTTTATATCAATGTGCCGTTTCTGTTGAAATGGAACTATTGCCGGACGGCTCTTCATCATCTTATGATGATATGATGTATGCTTTGATCAGTCATTTCGATTTTGGAACCGCTATGTTTCAAAAAGAAAAAGCTGATACGACCGATGATGGCTGGAAAAACATGATCAAACAAGAACTGGATGCCGGAAGGCCTTTGCCGTATCGCGGTCAAGGAACCGGTGGGCATGCTTTCTTGTTGGATGGCTACCAAACCACAACAAGTACTTATTTTCACTTCAACTGGGGCTGGGGCGGTGCTTACGATGGTTGGTTCTTGCTTTCAGCATTAAATCCCGAAGAAGATTATGATTATACGGATTTACAAGCAGGGGTATTTAACATCCAGCCAAATAGTGATAACATTACGCGTTATGCATACACTGGTTTTGAAGGATTGGAGGCAGGCTGGGTATATGAAGGTGGTGGGTTCTATTCGGATAATGGTTCTTACGACATGGTGCGAAGCGGAGAATATGCCTATGGTTTTGATAGTTTAGATCAGTGGCTGATCTCTCCTAAAATACATATTCCCAATAACGACAATGCTACGTTGTCGCTTTGGGCACATATGTTGAACTTTAATCGTGAATGCAAAATATTGCTGTCACAAACGGATACCATGAAATCAAGTTTTTCAACTGAACTTGCAACAATAGCTCCAAATAATTTAAACTGGACTGAGTATGTTTACAGTCTGCGACCCTATAAAAATTCAGCGGTATATATTGGCTTTAAATTTAATCATGATCCGGGCTATATTACCTTAGATGACTTTATGCTCAGTACGCCCAAGGTAGTGATTGGGACAAAAGATATCATTCCTCTAACCCATAAATTGTTAAAAATTTACCCCAATCCATTTAATCCAAGAACAGTCATCAGTTACCAGCTTTCGGCTATCGGCAATGTTGAACTCAACATTTATGACCTAAGGGGAAATAAAATTCATACCTTAATTAATGAAATTTGTGAAACGGGGGAATATGAATTGTCTTGGGATGCTTCTTCTTTCTCTTCTGGTATTTACATATGTGCACTTACTATTAACAATGAACTTCAGGCAACTCAAAAAATGGTATTGGTAAAATAATATGAAGCGTATCTCAACCCTTGTATTTCTACTGGTTTTTCTCATTCTTATGCCTATTCTTGCTCCCCACTTTTCTGATGGCTGGAAAGCATGGAGCATTATTCCGCCTCTGGTAGCGATCACTCTTGCGTTTGTAACAAAGAATGTTGTGGTATCTTTATTCATTGGGATCTTTTCCGGCGCCTATATGATCGTACTAAATACCGGACCAAAATGGACAGCTATCATTCGTGGTTTTATATTAATGACCCAAGAATTTGTTATTGCTCTTTCTGATTCTTGGAACGCCGGGATCGTTGTTCAAACATTAACCATCGGCGGACTTATTGCCCTTATTGCCGTCATGGGCGGCACCCGCGCAATAGCGGAAAAATTATCCAAAAGTGCCCGCTCTGCTGCTACGGCGCAAATTTATACCTGGCTAATGGGTATCTTTATTTTCTTTGATGATTATGCCAATCTATTAACTGTTGGTCCTATCATGCGGCCGGTAACAGACAAGATGAAAGTCTCCCGCGAAAAACTGGCCTTTATTATTGATTCCACTGCCGCGCCCATCGCGGATATTGCTTTGATCTCAACATGGATCGGTTATGAACTCGGATTGATCAAACATGGTTACGCTATGATCGGCTTGGAAGCAAATGCTTATAGCGTTTTCATTCATACTATTCCATATCGTTTTTATTCATTGCTTATTCTTGCCTTCATTTTTATTAGCGCACGATGGAGGCGTGATTTTGGACCTATGCTTAAAGCAGAGCGCAGAGCACGCATTGAGGGTAAGGTCATCGCAGATGGTGCGAATGTGATGTCGGCTGTCGATACGGAAAAACTCGCCGTCTCTAAAACAACCAAACTTAAAATATCCAATGCTCTTGTGCCGGTTTTAACTTTGATCATAGGTGCTTTCGCCGCACTTTTTTATAATGGATATCAAAACATAATGGCATCCGGAAATCTTGAACTGATCGCTATTGTCAGTGGTAATTTTTCCTTTGTTTTTCTGCGAGAATGTTTTGCAGAATCCAATGCCAGTATTGCCCTGACACAAGCAGCTATCTTTGCAAGTCTTCTTGCTATCTTTATGGGATGGCGACAAAAAATATTTTCTCTTAAAAATGCGGTTAATACATGGATCAAGGGTGCAGGTGCTATGGTCATAACCGTGACGATCCTGATCCTCGCTTGGTCGCTCAGTGGTGTGATCGGAAAATTGGGAACAGCCGATTTCCTGGTCGGCGTGATCAGCGGAAGAATACCCCCTTTCCTGCTTTCGGCCATCATTTTTATTTTGGGTGCCTTTATTTCCTTTGCGACCGGGACATCCTACGGTACAATGGGTATTCTCATGCCCCTTGCCGTCCCTCTTGCTTACGCGGTTTCGCCTGAGCCAAGCTTTATGTATATGAGTATTGGGGCTGTTCTGACAGGTGCTATTTTTGGAGACCACTGTTCGCCTATTTCCGACACGACAATACTCTCGTCCATGGGTGCAGGATGTGACCATATAGCACATGTTAACACACAACTCATGTATGCCTTGCCTGTAGCCGGAATCAGTATTTTTGCCTGTCTTATTCCTACAGCACTTGGACTTCCTGTATTTGTTTCATTATTGGTCGGATTGGCTGCTGTTGCGGGCTTGATATTTTTGTTTGGAAGAGACCCTGGGGAAACCATTAAGAAATAATAATTTCAATAATATTCATTGCTTAATAAATGTACGGAACGGTTTAAAACCGTTCCGTACTTATTTTATATTTAATATTATTTTAGATTGATTTCTTCCCAAAACGTCTTACAGGCATCTCGCAACTGATCCTCATCACCATTATTCTCAATAATAAAATCGGCATGTTTCCTTTTTTCGCTTTCCTGCATTTGCAACGCCATGCGTTCTTTGATACTTTCCTCTGAAATATTTTTTCTTTCTATCGTTCGCTGTAGTCGAACATCCTTATCTGCTGTAACAAGAAGAACCACATCGAAAATATCTTTATAACCGGCTTCAAGCAAGATAGCGACTTCCACCATTAAAATACCCGGTATTGCTTGTGTCGCGGCAATATATTTTTCAAGATGTTTTTTAAGTGCCGGATGACTAATATCATTAAGTCTCTGCAAGTTTTCCGGAGTATGGAAAGCCCTGGCTGCCAGAACAGCTGTTTGCAATTCACCATCAATATAACAATCATCACCAAAGGTGCTTTTTATTTCTTCGGCAATTACGCGATCTACCTTTAATATATGCTTGGCAATATCATCGGCATTCAGGATATTTGCACCTAGTTCATAGAATATTTTAATCGCAGCTGATTTCCCTGAACCCAGACCACCGGTTACACCAATACTCAACATATAATTACCTCGTTTACTCTCGGAAAGTACAAAGGCAAAAGTATAAAGGCAAAAGAAAATAAAAAAGCCCCGAATTTTCGGGGCCATACTTTATACTTTTTACTTTATACTTTTGCCTTGTACTTATTTGTCTTCTATCTTTTTTAGATCATGTACATCATCATGAACTATATCCTGAAGAACATTAGCCAGTTTTTTTAATCCTTTTTTCTGTGCAGCACTCAGATAATCCCCAATCTCTTCAAAGGGAATAAACTCGCGTGTGTCATCTTCAAAATCACAGGTTACGGTTTTAGTAAAAATATCGATCTTTTGAATATACCCTTTTCGCTGATCTTTCAATAACGGCTCACCAATCGGGGGATATTTTTTTAGCTCATCAAGATAAAAACCATGTTCATAAAGCAAGCAGCATTTCAGCTTTCCACACTGACCGCTAAGCTTTAGTGGATTCATGGGTAAGCCCTGATCTTTAGCTACTTGGGTGCTTACGGGATCAAAGCCTTCAAGGAAAGCGCCGCAACACAAAGGCAAGCCACAGGAACCGACGCCACAGAGACGCCTGGTCTCGTCGCGGACCCCTATCTGTCGCATTTCAATACGCGTTCTGAACATTCCAGCCAAAACACGGACAAGCTCACGGAAATCAACACGTTCTTCTGCTGTATAGAAAAAGGATAATTTTTTGCGATCTAATTGATATTCCACATCCATTAATTTCATAACCAAGCTAAGCTCTTTTATCTTGGCTTTACTCTGAGCAAGAATGTCGTTTTCATCCCGACGATTTTGTTCAAGAATATCAATATCCTTTTTATCGGCTTTGCGGATAATTTCAAATTCTGAAATGGAAATTTTCGGTTTATAACTCTCTGTTACCGCGGTAACCTTACCAAGGTCCGTGCCTTTGTCGGTATCAACAATCAGATAGTCATTTGACTTTATGGGAAAATCCATAGGGTTTTTATAAAACTCTCTACGGTTTCCTTTAAAAGATAATTTTATAAGTTGTTTGCTCAATGGCGTTTATTCTCCATGATAGGTTAAATAGGCATCTACACCGGCCCCAATAGCAGGAGCTTCGCGCAGTTTAGATGTCTTGATCAGGTCTTCGTTGAATTTTTCATCTTTCAAATAATGTTTCTTGAATTTGGCATCAAGATAAGGTGATTCTACAATGAACTTGGTTAAAAACTCAAGAAAAGGCTCATAGAAAACATCTTTGCCTTTAGATTCTTCAAGAAGGTCACCAAGTCGCTGACCAATGATAATGCTGTCCAATAAAGTTGTGCGATAAGGGTGATTCTCGCTGAGATCAGCACGATTAGAATTCACAAATTCAAAGAAATGGTGCCAACCACCGTAGATAGTTACAATACGTTCAAAAAGTAATTTTGCAATATTATAGCTTACATCGTTAAATGTTCTTTTTGCAGAAGGGTCTTCATCGAAAAGAGCCATGATCTGTGGGGGATAAATGTCCGTCGCATTCAATTCTGCAACAGTGATCCCTGAAAATTCACTGTAGACCGCTTGAATACCGCTGGAGGATGCGAAGCGTTCCATTGATTTGCCTTCGCTGTTTTTCATTTCCCAGGCTTTGGCGATCCATGTTTTAGCTTTATCGAAAGCTAAAAGTTCACCTTTTAATTTCATGGCATCAGCGACGCCGGTACCACCACCAAGATAATAAGAATTCTCTTCTTGGCTAAACAGTCCATCTGAACTGTATTCTTCACCAATACCGCAATAATCAGCATCAGAACCAAGATGATGAATAGGTTTTTCCATTTCAATACCCGCGGCTTCAACCCGTGCCTCAATAACCTTACAGTATTCCGGCATGCGCGGTCCGTTTGCAAGCGCAACAATTCCACGTTTATCTGCAGATTTTAAACCCGGCATACCAATACCAACCATTACGCGATCTGCACCGACTTTTTCAGTCAGTTCAATGATCACATCTGCGGTCGCATACATATAGGCTTTTCCGTGTAGTTTTTCTTCAACTGTCAAATCGATGTCATTCTCATTCATTTCGCCTAATTGGACTAAAATATTTACCGGTTTAAATGATGGCATGTGCTCTTCGTATTCACGATATTCCTTTATAACATTGATATCACCCAGTTGAAAGGTTTGATCTTCATTGATCACGGTTGTCCATCCGCTTACCTTTGTTGCGCCTCCGTCGATACCAATTAATAGTGATTTAGACATGTTTACTCCATCATTTATTCTTGAAACCAATATTTCGTTGTGAACTTACAATTATTTCCATGAAAATGCAATTCAGCAATTGATAATCGGCCTGTCCTGCGTAGCTCGTAGAGCGTAGAAGGATAATCGGTAAATTCAAATTACTGTTTCTTATTATAAATAATATTTCCTGTCATCTCGATCCGTCAGCTGACGGAAAAGATCTCAAAATTCTGATATTTTTAATGGGTGTTTAGAATCATGCGGGCACGATGACGTAATATGTTTTTGTGACATGAATAGATCTTTCCCCGAAACTTCGGGGCTCAAGATGACAATTTCTTTTTTTTACAATAAGCTTTCGCCTCTTCATCTTTATGATGCACATAAAAAAGGGCTCAGAATTCTGAGCTCCTACATTTGTATTTACCAGTTACTAGTTTCTAATTACTAGTTACTTCTTATTAAACTTCTGACGACGAAGAATCGCTTCCATGCGAACCCAGTCTTTGGCGTTGTCATTGCGATCTACTGTATTCTGATCGATGCTATGATCCGTACCACCGGAGTGACGGACAACCTTGTAAATTGGATCCCAAACACGTCCAATTTTATACATATCGGCGATTTTGCCGACAAGTTCATAATCTTCACCATAGTTCCGCGCATAAGGATCATCGTTAATGCTAAAGTATCCGGCATTTTTAATAACTTCGATTTTTGCAGAACGTGGTGCGCCGGCACCATTGATGCGCAACAAGTTATTGCGTCCGTTGTCGTCGGTCCATTCGCCATGTGTAACTACCGGAATATCATCAACTCGTGTAATGGTAGCATCGGCATGTTTTTCCCATACTTCATAGGAGCCGATAACCATACCGATTTCGGGATCACTTTCATAAACGGCCATCAATTTTTCGACAGCATCCTCAATGAGTTGATCATCAGAATCCAGCTGTACATAATATTTACCGCGAGCCACCTTGGCGCCAAGATTCAGACACATACCAATACTATTAATATCAAGAACGACCAGACGAACTTCAGGTTTGCTTGCATCGTATTTTGTACCGCCTTTCATATATTCGCGAACAACATCAGATGTTTCATCTTTATCACCACCGTTAACCATAACAAGTACTTCAATATCCTGAACGGTCTGACGCTGAACACTATCGATAGCTGAACCAATAAATTCCGGGCGATTACCAACAGGAATGATCACTGAAGCTTTTAAGGTAGAAACATCTTTATGTTCTTCTTTCTTGGGCATAAAAACACCCGGTGCCATGTATGCGCCAATGCGCTTCAAGTGCTCCGTTACAACATGTTCAGCTTCTAATTGAATATCCTTGCCTGCTTTTAGATAATCAAAAACATCTGCTTTTTTGCCCGCAGCCACTACTTTGTAGTATGATCCGCTATAGCGGTTTGCAATGCGAATGAGCTTGTGCTTTTCGGAAATTTTTAGGCGAATATCATAGTATTGATTGTATTTGATAGATTCATCAAAACCACCAATAGCCTCCATGGCTTTTTTCTTAACAAAGAAAACTTTTCCATAGTCCATATTATCACGAACACGACCTAAATGATGGTCAAGAAGATGGAGTTCTTTGATCTCGCCACCATCTTCCAGCTCATAACTTGTATAAAATAAACCGGCATCATCTTGGCGTTCCGCTCCAAGCAAGAATCCATCGACCGCAGCTTTTTTCATCATTACGGGATTATCGCGATTATCTATTAACAACACCCATTCCGCACTTGCCTGCGCAAGAGCTTTGTTCATATCTACTGACAGATCGTGCTTACTTTTAACAACGGTAGGGTTTAATTCGGCAAATTTCTCTTTTGCTTCTAAGGGATCGCAAGAAATAATAATGGTCTCAATATCTTTGCATGTTTGACCGGCTAAACCGTCAATCTGTGCTTTCAGGTGCTCTTCACTGAATTCTTTGTCTTTACAATAATGAAGAATTACACTTGTTTTGATCATTTTACTTTTGTCCTTTCGTTGATTGGTAATAATTTTATCATTTGCTTTGAATATAGTTAAACACCGATTAAAAATAAATAATAAACGGATTTTTTCGTTGCTGAAAAGCCAATAAATAAAAAATTAGAATCGACCAAGAAAAACAGCCGCTAAACCAATAAACATAACAACTTTTAGAACACTGGCAATTTGGTAATAATTTATTGCTCGTCTGACCTGAAAAAGTTGGATCATAATGATCAGCATTGGAATAATAACACCTATTGTACCCAAAAAGAAAAACCACTTTCCAAACATTCCCGCTACATAAGGAATCGGAACAAGGGGAATAAATAATACAGTAATAATTCCTGCCATTATTCGGGTTGGTGTTTCCCCGGCTACAACGGGAAGTGTTCTACTATCGTGAGCTTTATCTCCATCCAGATCTTCCAGATCTTTGACTATTTCTCGAATAACAGATAAGATAAACGTTAAAACAAAAGGCACATAACCTAGCTTCATATCACCAAAAACCTGAGCGGCAAAAAGAAAGGTTAGGGCAGATAAAAAGGCCACAACTACATTTCCTATCAGCGCAACATGGCGCAAGCGATAAGCGTACCAGAACAAAAGACCCGTAGCAATGAACAGTGAAATAAACAGAGACCAAAATCCCAAAATCAATCCAGCAATATTTCCCAGAATAAACATGGTGATCATAAAGATTTTAGCGCCCTTCATTGTGATCTTACCAGAGGGTAATGGTCTATTCGGCTTATTTATGCGGTCGATCTCAATATCACACATATCATTTAATGCATTACCGGCTGCGGTAATAAATGTGGCACAAATGATCGTTAGAAACACCTCCCAAATAGATGGGTATTCTGGAAAAAGGGTTGACGCGATCAAGACAACCGTTCCCACCAAAACTAGATTTGCCGGGCGAGCTAATTTAAGATAAGATTTAAAGTTTAATGTCATACTGCAATTAGTCCTACAATTAAATATATGATTGATGCAAGTCCCGCACTGAGAAGCGCATAAGGTAATTGCGTGTTAACATGGTCAATGTGGTCACAGGCCGAAGCCATGGACGCAACAATGGTCGTATCCGAAATGGGAGAACAATGATCTCCAAATACTCCGCCACCTAAAACAGCTGAAACAACCAGCGGCATAGGGACACCCAAATTGACAGCAAGGGGAACAGCCAGTGGGATCATGAGTGCGAAAGTTCCAAAACTGGTTCCGGTTGAAAAAGCAATAAATGCAGCTACTAAAAAGACGATCAGAGGTACAAGGCTGGCCGGTAGCGCTCCGGAAATACCCTGTGCAACAAATGCACCGGTTCCGAGAGCCTTACATGTAGCACCCAACGAAAATGCCAGCATCATTAACAATGCCAGAGAGATCATTCCGCCGGCACCTTTAAGGATTAATTCCATGATCTCTTTTCCGGTAAGCGTTTTTTGAAAACGTGTCATTAACCCGGCAACGGTGATAGCTAACATGACCGACCAAAAAACAGCCGTTGAGCCTGATCCTTCTGCAAGAATGCCGAGCATGCCAACTTGTCTGAGTGCTTCACCAAAAGCCAATTTAGCACCTGCGGCAACCGACATACTTTGAAGTCCTGTAATAACCAATGCTACAGGCATAAATAAGCTCATTACCGCGACAGGGACGATCATATTTCGTGCTAGTTTTTTTATGCCGTCTTTTGCTTTAAGTCCCGTCAAGTTCTCATCCATCATAGGCGTTGCATCATCGGGCAGAATCTTACCTTCTTCGCGAACGCGTTTTTCTGCTTTTCGCATTTTACCAAAATCGAATGGAGTAAGAATAAAAAATAATACAGTCAAGACTGCGATTATTGAATAAAAATTTAAGGGAATGGATTTGATCAAAACTTGAGTGGCATTTTGAACGCCTTGGGTCGTCAACAAACCAATGGTAAAGGCACCCCAAGCGTTAAGTGGTATCAACATACAGATTGGGGCTGATGTTGAGTCGGCGATATAAGATAATTTTTCACGGGAAATACCCATTTTATCATAAAGCGGCCTACAAACCGAACCGACAATTAAGATTTTAATACTGGATTCTATAAAGATGATAACGCCAAGCGTCCATGCCAACATATTGGCACCTTTGCGCGATTTAATCCATTTCTTGTTTAGGATATATTCGACAAAACCATCAATACCACCCGACCTTTGAGTAAGGGCAATTAAAGAACCAACCAATGCGGAAAAAATGATCACGCGAGTATTTCCTGGGTCCTGAAAAACATGTACGATCGACCCTAGCATCGCGGCGGCACCTTGAATGGGATTCCAATGGCTTAAAACGGTCCAGCCCAGCCAGATTCCGGCACCAAGAGAAAGAAATACTTGACGTGTTTTAATAGCCAGTCCAATTGCAAGCAGTGGGGGTAAAAGCGAAAGCCAGCCATATGTTTCCATGGTTGCTCCTAATTTCATTATTAAATCGGTTTGGGGCAGTCCCTGTGCTTTGTATTATAG
>CAYTLV010000017.1:0-2325 GCA_964438445.1 uncultured bacterium
AAGTACAACTCTTGAGTTTACTTTAGAAAAATTCGGGGACACAGAAATTTCCATCTATAATATTCGCGGACAGCTGATGCAAACCCTCATTCAACGGGAACTTCTTCCAGGAACTTACAGCTTGGTCTATAATGCTGCACATCTTTCTACCGGTGTGTATATTTGTCAGTTAAAACAAGACGGCCTTCCGCTTTCTGCGCAAAAATTACTTTTGGTGAAATAATGTCTACCATAGATCATTATGATACTATCGCCGCGATCTCAACACCCCCTGGGGTTGGTGGTATTGCCGTTATCCGCTTGTCGGGTAAAAAAGCATATAGTGTTGCATTAAAGGGTGTCATTTTAAATCGTCTGGATGTTCGTTATGCTCATTTTACAAAAGTTTTGGACCCAGAAACAAAAGAGATCATAGATGATGTTGTCGTAACTTATTTTAAAGCCCCCGCATCTTATACGGGAGATGATACGATTGAGATTTCTTGCCATGGTGGTTATGCGGCTTCTCCGGCTATACTAGAACTATATTATAAGCTTGGTGCCCGCCCGGCACTTCCCGGTGAGTTTACGAGACGGGCTTTCATGAACGGGAAAATGGATCTTCTGCAAGCTGAAGCTGTTGCCGATCTTATTCATGCCGTTTCTGATAGTGGTAAAAAACTTGCAACAAGAACACTATCGGGGAAATTATCCCAAAAGGTAAAAAAACTACGTGCCGAACTAACAGACATTGCTTCAATTTTAGAACTGGAATTGGATTTTTCAGAGCAAGAGATCACTACTTTTGACAAAAAAGAACTTCTTAATAAAATCAAAGAAGCACAAAATAACATATTATTGCTTTCTGAATCATATTCAGGCGGCAAGATTCTCAGGGAGGGTGCTCTTGTGCCGATCGTGGGACGTCCCAATGCGGGCAAATCGTCTCTTTTAAATGCCCTGCTTGAAGAAGAGCGTGCAATTATATCGCATATCCCGGGAACAACAAGAGATACTATTGAAGAATCTTTTGTTCACCATGGTGTCGTGTTCAGATTAGTAGATACGGCAGGATTAAGAGATACTGATGATCCCATTGAAAAAATCGGTACACAAAGGGCGAAAGATGCGCTTTCTGATGCAGATCTTATTTTGCTTATTGTTGATCTTGAGAATACCGCAGATCTTGCTTTTGAAAAAGAATTTTTAAAGATCTACTCACATGTGCCCATTATTGTTGTTTATAATAAAATTGATCTTTGTGCCAATATTCCACCCTTAGATACTGAACATTACTTGGGTGTTTCTGCTTTGAAGCACACAGCTCTTGATACCCTTACAGATCTTATGGTTGATCTTTTGAAAAAGCATTATGCGATTGGTGGAGATACCATTGCCATCACAAAGCAACGCCATAAAAACGCTTTAAATAATACAAGTGTGGCTTTGTTGCGAACAAAAGAAGCCCTTGCAAGTGGCCTTTCAAATGAATTTATTGCTCTTGATATACGTGAGGCAATTTCCGCACTGGATGAGATTACGGGACATACAACATCTGAAGACGTATTGAACAATATTTTCGATCATTTCTGTGTTGGTAAATAAATTTAAATCGGGGCCAAGCTTGGGCTCTGGTTATAATTTAGTTTAAAATCACCAACAGATTTCCGAGCCTTAATTTTTTTACTTTAATCTTTTGTCTTTTCTCTGCAAATCGTACATTTCATCTATGAAAAAAAGTTATGACATCATCGTCGTTGGTGGCGGACATGCAGGTGTAGAGGCAGCCCTTGCTTCTGCGCGCTTAGGTAAATCTACTGCACTTATAACAATAGAAAAATCCGCTATTGCTCGCATGAGTTGTAATCCGTCCATTGGTGGTTTGGCAAAAGGGCATCTTGTTCGTGAATTGGATGTACTAGGTGGAGAAATGGCCAAAGCGATCGATGTGACCGGTCTTCAATTTAAATTATTGAATCGTTCCAAAGGCCGGGCGGTCTGGTCACCCCGCGCTCAAGCCGATAAGATCAAATATGAGCGCTACATGCAAGATGTTCTTGACGACCAGGTCAATCTTGACATAATTGAATCTGATGCTCGTGCTCTTGAAATACAAGAAAATGAATTCCGCGGTGTATACCTGCATAATAAAACCCTGATCAAGGCAAAAGCTTGTATTCTAACAAATGGGACTTTTTTAAGAGGCAAGATACATATCGGTAATGTGCAAATACCGGCGGGACGATATGGGGAATTACCCTCTATCGGAATTTCTGATCAATTAAAAGAATTGGGATTCACCGTTGGACGCCTTAAAACAGGAACTCCATCCAGAATTTCTAAGCG
>CAYTLV010000017.1:2425-15258 GCA_964438445.1 uncultured bacterium
AAAACACAACATCAGCTATTTCTTGAGCCTGAATGGGATGGTTCATCTCAATGGTATGTAAATGGATTCTCCTCGTCTTTGCCTGTCGACATTCAAATTAAAGCTCTGCGTTCTGTTCCGGGTTTGGAAAATGCTGAATTCCTTAAGATCGGTTACGCGATTGAGTATGATTATTTCCCTTCTTTTCAAATTCGACGTTCGTTGGAAACAAAAAGAATTTCCGGATTATATTTTGCTGGGCAAATAAATGGTACAAGTGGTTACGAAGAAGCTGCCACCCAAGGATTCATTGCTGCCATTAATGCCGTCAGAAAAATTGATGGCAGTGGTGATTTTATTCTTGAAAGACACGAAGCATATATCGGTGTTCTTATAGATGACCTTTGTTCAAAAGAGACTTCGGAACCCTACCGCATGTTCACAAGTCTTGCAGAATATCGCTTGCTCCTAAGATGGGATAATGCCCATCTTAGACTTCTTGACGCCTCAAAAGAAATTGGCATTCAAAATGATGATATGATCAATCTTTTCGAGCGTGTTAAAAGAGAAACACATATTCTAAATACTAAATTTTCAAAAACAAGGGTTAAGACAGATAATCCATTTAATATTTCCCTGGAGTCAACCTCTTCAATCTCACTTTTGATTCGCCAACAGAAGATAACCGAAAATAACGTTAGAGATCTGCAAAAACATTATTTTCCCGATTATCTTTTGGATTCAGTAGATCAAGCTTATGTTCAAACACGTTACGAAGGTTATATTGATAGGCAATTTAAGCAAGTTAAAAAAATGAATCAGCTTGAAGCGAAAAGCATTCCCCACAATTTTAACTACTCTAAGATTATATCACTTTCAAACGAGGGAAGAGAAAAATTGCTAAAATTCAAACCGGACACTATTGGTCAGGCTAGCCGTATCCGTGGAATTTCTCCCGCTGATCTTCAAGTATTGCTTATTTTTCTCTCCAAATAACCCCAATATTGACATCCATAAATGCCTTCTATTCAACGATTTCCCAAAATACCATATAAAAGTATGTGTTTTTTGCTTTCTATCATTAAAAGTTTTTAAATGTTTAAATACAATAAGATTTCCTTGTATTTCCACAATCAATCTATTACATTGTTTACCGTGAAGGATTTGTTGTGTAGATTTAGATTAATTCTCCCTCTATACAAGGCCTGGCCAGTATTTGGCAAAACACTATCGTTTAGTTTCGCGCGTAGGCGATTCGATAGTGCAAATGAATGCTATGCGCAAAGATAAGGAATGGATATGAATATCTATGTAGGAAATCTGCCTTACGGCACCACTGATGAAGATCTTCAAAGCGCTTTTGGCGCATTTGGTGCAGTAACCAGTGTTAACATCATCAAAGACCGCGTAACAGGAAACTCAAAAGGTTTCGGATTTGTTGAAATGGACAATGATGATGAAGGACAAAAAGCTATTGACGAACTTAACGGCGCAGAAATGCAAGGACGTAACCTCAAAGTTAACCTTGCTCGTCCCCGGACAGAACGCCCACGTCAAGAACGTAAGTCCTGGTAACATTAAATAAAATATAATGTTCAAAGCTTCCGCATCTGCGGAAGCTTTTTTTATATTTGATAATTATTTTACTTTCAAGTCTGTGGCTAGTAATACTCGAGCAATTAGCCTTTTTTTCTAATATAAATAATTGCTTTTCCGGTTTTCCCATCCATTTTCACGTTTATTGGTTTTGAACTATTGATGTGTCTAAAATATTTCCATTTCCCGGTTTTTTTCATTGCCCGCAACAGTTCCCAGTTTATAAAATCTTCACCTTCGCTTTGGTAGGGGACAGAAAAGTAACCGATGTTCATAGCAACAACATTGTGAAAAAAATGAGTTCCCTGTGATGGTGGAATATCAAATCCTTTAATGCCTGATTCAACAATAACTTTTGATTGGCTTATCTGACCAAATTGAATTGGCACGCCTAAAAATCTATCTTGACTTCCCCATCTACCTGGACCTATCAATATATAGTTTTTATTTTCTTCTTTCATTTTTTTGTTAATTACATCAAGCTCTAATTGAATATCAAGTGTTTCGATACTGTTGAACATTTCTGGTGGGCACCAAATTATGTCATGAAGATCGGTCATATCTCCATTACCCATTCCTTGTTCTGTATAAAGAATAATATCATTATTTTTATAATCACTGAGCTTTACTGTTGTATTACTGCTTGTAACTGCCAGTGGTCGAATCTGCAATAGATAGAATGTCGGGTATTTACTCGATTCATTTCTACGATCCAGATCAACCGCAAATTCAATTTCAACCGGCATTCCAAGTGCGGCTTCACCTATTTCTAAAAGACGATTAATAATATTGCTTAAGGGATAATGTCCATATTTTAAGATATTATCAAATGTCACGATTCTTGGTCCTTTTCTGTTTAATCCGGGCCATAATCGATTGTTTTGATAATCAAAAACCGAGGCAAGATGCTTAAGTCTCCCATGTTCTTCTGCTTTTGCCAATGGTAGCTTTACCAAAGTTGATGATTCCTGACCAAAAAGACCCATTCTATTGCTTTTCAGGTCAAGTGCATATAATTCTCTCTGGGCAACCGAAAGCATTTCTTCCATGGACATTAACCATACTTTTGGATGTTTGGGACAAAAACGGAATACGTTTCCACCTTCGATCACCATTTTTCCCAAACCAACAGCAAGTGAGGCCATGCCGTCGGTATGCAACTGATTATCGATAGGATAAAAATTATAAGATTGTGCGACACCGCTTATGTGTGGATAATAGTAATCTTCATTCTTTGATCCGACGACTTCTTGAATGATCACTGCCATTTTTTCCTCATCAAGCTGATGACCTATATGTTCAATATATTGTTGCGTACCAACGCTATAAGAAGAAGCATAGATTAATTTTATGGCATCCGTGAGCTGTTTTAATCTCATATTCGGATCGGGATCATTATTTGCAAGCATATATGTTCTATAAATTCCCGCAAAGGGCTGAGAATAACTATCTTCAAGTAAAGATGAAGATCTTACTGCAAGGGGATAATTAACCAGTTCAAGAAGACGTGTCAATTTATTTTTAAGGCTATCTGATAAACGCCCAGCTAAAAATATATTATCAATTTCTTCATCAACCATATTTTCTTGGATCTTTGTATCAATACGATTTTGCTCAATAAATATTTCATATTCACTTATCCCAATAGCAGCCGTATTGGGTAAACCAATATGAACACCTTCAAATATTTGATCGTCCTCCATGCGTGTTAACAGGGTGTTTAAAAACGCCAAACCACGGCCCTTGCCGCCCAAGGAACCTTCGGACAATAAAATAATCTCATTTTCTTCGGGTCTGGAATATTGATGAAAGTGTATGATCTCGCCTTTATTTCTTTTTTTCTGAACTTCAAGGACTTTCTTTGCCAAATATTTTCTCATGGAGTCTGTGTTCTCAAAATCCTTCATTTTCATTCGGCGAATATTCTTTGCAAGCTCAACCTCGCCTCGAGCCATCAACCATGCTGAAAAGTGATTTTTATCAGCATGATAAATAACACTTTCTTCCGGTATGTGTTGAAGTTTTTCCTCAAATTCCGCCAAATATCCAGCTTTATCTATAATATTTCCCTTTTTATCCCGAAAAATGAAGTCTCCAAAACCCAGATTTTCCATAATAAAATTGCGAAGACGATGCAACATGTGCTTGCTATGCTTGTGAAGGAAGGCGGTATTTGCCTTTTCTGCTTTTTCGGCATTTTCAATTTCCGACGACAAAATCAACGTTGCAAGATCACTTCCGCGTTTTTGTAAGGCCTGTAATAAATGAAGCCCAGCTTCTTCGTCATCTTTTCCATTCCTTGGAAAGCTCATGTCTGAAAATATTGCAACAAGATTATTTTTATAGGTTTCATAGATATCAATGGCTTCTTCATAATTTTTAGCCAACAATACCTTTGGCCGTGCTCTCATGCGATGTCTCTTCTCACGTTCGTTCAATTCTTCCACTATAAGATACTGCGTTTGTTTAACAACTTCTTCATATAACAACGGCAAAAACATTGAGTAGAAATGTGGCGAATCCTCGACTAGTAAAATAACCCTAACTAATCCTACTTTTGTGTCACGGGCAACATTTTTTTTGTCTTCAATAGATTTTATCACGGCTAAAAATAAATTTGCATTACCTTTCCAGACAAATATTTCGTCGAAACAAAATTCCGGGTGTTTGCGATCTTCTACAACGCTCATATCTGCCATAGATGTTAGCAAAAGAACAACCGGTAAATTCTCTTGGGTCTCGCGAACTTCTTTCAGCACACCAAAGGGACTTATTTTTCCGGTGTGAAGTGTTGTTATTACAAGGTCGTAATTGTTTGTTTTTATTTGTTTTAGGGCTTCTTCTCCGGTTGGGACAGAATCAATTTCAGGAGGCGAGGACAGGTTAAGTTCCATATACTCCCCAATAACCTGCTCGCCCAGGAGGGCGTCGCGCTCAAAAACAAAAGCATCATAAACGGTAGAAATAAGAAGGATTCTCTTAACACGAAAACTCATCAGTTGACGAAGAACATCGTCGCCATATTTGTACTTGTTGTAATACTCAATAATATTAAAATCGCTCATCGTTTCCATTCTCCCTTGTAAACAAAAGTTGCCGGTCCGTCCAGCCAAACGTCATGATATTTTTGACCGTCATTTTTGAAGCGAACACCAAGCTCACCTCCGCGAGCAAGAATCACATATTGATCATAATGATAGCCTAAAGCATGGTGGACAATTGCAGCCGCAACCGAACCTGTTCCACAAGCAAGGGTTTCCTCTTCAACTCCGCGTTCATAGGTTCTAATCGCAATTTTGTTTTTATTTTCTACTTTTATGAAGTTTACATTACAGCCAGCCGGGGCATACATTTCATGTTCTCTAAGCGCCCTACCGCAACCACATACGTCCATATCCACTAGTTTATCCACATATTCAACATGGTGTGTAGAACCAGTGTCCACGGCATATCCCGAACCCATTTTCCGAACACAGCTTACATCTTTCATTTTTAAAGAAATCGTTCCCGGCCGAATGATAACGGCGCTGTGTCCGCCGTCAATTGCGTCAAAACATATATCCTTGTCTTTTGTAATATATCCACAATCGCGGGCAAATGCAACCAGACATCTTCCGCCGTTTCCACACATAGTCCCCTCGTATCCATCAGCATTAAAATATAACATAGTAAAATCTTTGTTTTTGGAATCCCGGAGCAAAATCAACCCATTGGCGCCGACACCAAATCTTCGATCACAAAGTTCCCGAATCAAAGCGTAGTCGTTTTCCGGGAAACTGTTCCCTATATCCTTAATAAGAATAAAGTCATTTCCGGCACCTTGATATTTTGAAAATGAAATATGCATGAAAGTGGTCTCCAAATTATACTATACCAAAAATATAGGAATTCACCATGAAAATACCAAATACCAAAAAATGCATGTTTCACGTGAAACTTATAAGTGGTGATGTGAAAATCTCTTCGATTTTCATTTTCATGGCAGAATCATTTTTTGTAATATTGATCATGAAATTATCATCTCAAAAAAGTGTTTCACGTGAAACATCCAAGATATCTGATATTCTGGAGCTCTTCCGGACCGATCCAGATTTTATGAAAGGAATATCACTGCTAAAACATCGTGACTCTCTTGTTTTGAGCACAAGCAATTCAACCTTTGTGTTGTTTTGGTTGAAAATGCTAAGAAATCATGGATATTTTCCTCTTGTTGTATTTGATAAAGAGAATGATGCTGAATCTTTTTATGCAGATGCTCTTGGTTTTTTCACGCCGAGTAAAATAGCGTGGATCCCCTTGTTTTTATCAGGATCTTCTTTTCACGAAAATCCCGGTCTGGAAAACCATATTTCTCGTTTTCTTGATGATCATTATAATAATGCTTTAGATATTGTCTTGTCCTCACCGGAAATATTTAAGCAGCGAGTACCTGATAAAGTTGGTCTAAGGGAACATATATTACATTTTTCTGTCGATAAAGAGTTTAGCTACTCGTCCCTTTCGGAACGACTTGTTAAAATGGGTTATCAACGAAGCAATGTGGCAGAGTATTGTGGTGAATTTGCTGTGCGAGGGGGAATAGTTGATATATATGCTTATGGGGAAACATATCCTTTCCGTATTGAATTCTTTGGGGACACTGTTGAATCTGTTCGGCGCTATAACCCCGACGATCAGAATACTTTCAACATTTGCCAAAATGCCCATATTCGCCCGGCTTCATTTTCTGAATATTCTCATTCTACTATCGGTGATATTCTCCCAAAAAACACTGTTGTTATAAAAATATTGAATGGGAATAACAATGAAGAGTTTTGTTCTTACAATACTGATATTCCCTTTAAACAAGTCACTTTTAAAACAGCCGAACCGGGCGCAGATGTACATTTTTTGATTGCAGATATTAACCCACCAAGAAAGTCCGATTCTCTAAATTTTTATGAAAATATTTTGAACGAAAATAAGCGAATTTTGGTGTTTACTGAGCATGATCTTGTGGAGGAATCGTTCCGAGAAAAATTTGGTGAACGCGCATCATACTATCCCGTTAATGTGCGAGTGGGTTTTCAATATAAGCCGCTTAATCTTGTGCTTCTTTCCGGACGAGAGATATACCACAAAGAACACTATATAAATCCAAACAAAAGATTTATTCCAGAAAAATCAACGCGGGTCGACACCCTGGATTCATTAGAATATGGCGAAGCAGTTGTTCATGTGGATTATGGTATTGGTATTTATCGTGGCATAGAACTACTTGAATTCCGTGGTATTAAACAAGAATCCATGGTAGTTGAATATAAAAATAAAGATCGTGTTTTTGTACCCATTCGCTATATGAACAAGATCTTTAAATATAGTGGTGAAAAACCGGCTAAAGTTCACTTGGACCAGATAGGAAGTACGCGCTGGGATCAAGCAAAAGCTACAACCCGAAATTATTTAAAGAAGGCTGCTTTTGATCTGCTTGCGTTATATCAAGATCGCAAAAAACTTCCTGGGTTTGCTTTTCACGCCGATACCCCGGATACCCTACAACTAGAAGCAAGCTTCCCTTACGACGAAACGCCGGACCAACAACTAGCAATTCAAGATATTAGCAAAGATATGGAACAAGAACGGATCATGGATCGACTTGTTTGTGGTGATGTGGGTTTTGGGAAAACCGAGGTTGCCATCCGCGCGGCCTTTAAATCAGTGTATTCCGGTAAACAAGTTGCTATTTTGGTTCCCACTACCATGCTTTGTTTTCAACATTATGAAAGTTTCCATGAGCGACTTGATGCCTTTGGAATTAAGGTAAGTTATATTAATCGTTTTGTTAGCACCAAAGCATTAAAAGAACGACTCGAAGGGGTTAAAAATGGACAAATCGATATCTTAATAGGCACTCATAAATTATTATCCAACACATTGTTATTTAACGATTTAGGTCTTTTAATTATTGATGAAGAACATCGGTTTGGCGTCAACCACAAGGAAAAGATCCAAAATATGAAGCGGCATGTAGACGTACTTACCTTGACAGCCACACCCATCCCCCGGACACTTCAACTTTCTCTTGTTGGTTTGAGAGATATTACCAAGATCGAGACACCCCCCAAAGAAAGACTTCCCATATCAACCAAGATCATGTACTGGAATGATGCCGATATTAAAGCCGCGATCCAGCGAGAGTTGGAAAGAAATGGTCAAATATTTATACTTCATAATGTGATTGAAAAACAGCCGGCGCTACGAGAAAAAATTGAAGAAATGTTTCCCTCCTTTGGGGTTAGGACGGCACATGGAAAAATGCCTGGAAAAGAACTTGAAAATACTATGCTTGATTTTTATCATCACCGCTTTGATATATTGATATCAACAACGATCATTGAATCGGGAATTGATGTTCCCAACGCAAATACTCTCATCGTTATGAGCGCACAAAATTTTGGACTCTCACAACTATATCAGATCCGGGGTCGTGTTGGTCGCTCATACAAAAAAGCCTTTGCTTATTTCGTTGTGCCCCGGGGCAAACATATTAATCCAACGGCAATGAAGCGACTACAGGCCTTGGAGTATTACACTGATCTTGGCTCGGGTTATCAGATAGCAATGCGTGATCTTGAAATCCGAGGTGCCGGCTCACTTTTTGGAGTTGAACAAAGCGGACACATAAATAGGTTGGGCTATTCCTATTTTAATCGCATGTTCACCGAGGAGGTTGACACCCTGAAATCCCTGAATTCAAAAGAAGAAATAAATTTGAACGATGTGCCGGATATTCATCTTGAACAAGCCGCCTACTTTCCCGATGACTACATTAAAAACAAGGACATTCGAATTTCCTGTTACCGCAAAATGTCAGAAATCCTCTCTTGTAAAAAGAAAAATAAACAAGTACTTCAAGAACTCGAGCATCTTAACTGGTCTATCAAGGATCGTTTTGGGGAACTACCCAAGGAGGCGAATAATCTTTTTGAAGAAGCGCGCCTTGCTCTTTGGTTGAAAAACTTCCATGTAGAATCATTGGTAAAAAAAGATACTTACTTGTTTGTGGCCTTTCAAAAAAATATTCCAGTAACAATTCTTCAGAATTCGGCTGGAAAACTTTTCCACTTGTTGAACAAACGCGGCATTGCAATTGAATTCATTTCTAAAAAACATTTGTCTGCAAAAGTTGGGTTGGGCTTCCTTTCTGCATTTTTTGCGGGAACAATTAATTCATAACATGTATTGATGACGATAAATAAACATTTTATTTTGTTCGCTTGTGTGTTAAATTTTCTTGATAAAAATGGAGTATTTATGAAACGTTTTGTTTTGCTGGTTTTCATGTTTGTCTTATTGGTCTCTTCTTGTACCATAATGACGGATAAAGATATTGCTGTGGTCAATGGGAAAAAAATCTCTCTTGAGGAGCTATATAGATATATTCCCCCCTCAAATTTCGCTGCCCTCACCCCAGAGGAAAAAGAACTTCAATTTAATAATGTTTGTAACGACTATCTTGCGCGTTATTATCTTGAGGACCACGGTGATCTTGATTCCGGTGATGTGATGTGGGAAATTCGCGGTTGGGAGATCCGTGAACTTGCCAATGGTGCGTATCAGAACTTGATCATAGATAAAATCCTTACGCCCCAAGCCCTGCAAAATTTATATAATAAATCAAAATATGAGTTGAATGTTAGCCATATTTTACTTGGGTACAATACAGCTTCTCGTCCTCTAAACGATAGATCTTGTGAAGAAGCTGAAGCTTTGGCCAAAGAGATATCGGAAAAAATTAACAATGATAATTTTACTGACCTGGCGCGAAAATACTCAGATGATGCCAGCAAAGATAAGAATGCTGGAAATCTTGGGTGGGCAAAAGCCGGTCGATGGGTCGAGGAATTTGAAGATGCTACTTATGCGCTTGAGCCCGGCGAAATATCTAAACCCGTTGAAACGCCATTTGGTTTTCATATTATCAAACTAATAGAGCGTCGTGAAATACCCGTTGAACCCTATGAAAATGTTAAAGACGATCTGGTTGAAATGGCCTACTCCCGCTGGAGATCAAAATTCATCGCCAGAGATAACGAGGTTTTTGATTCGTTAAATGTTACAAACCCTGTTGTGTTGAACGATTCCCTCTTGGGCGATTTCCTTGATCGATTTACCCGTTTATCAAAAAACGTTTTTTATTCTGAGCAATTTACTGCTTTTGATGTCATGGAAATTTTCGATGATTCTCTTACTGTTGGGTCAATTGGAGATACACCAATAGGTAAGGCGTGGATCTATCAATATCTTAAAATGATCAGCCTTCAGGTCCCACCACGCTTTACGGACGCGGCATCCTTTAAGGCATTTGTTGAACAGAACCGCAAGGGTGCCCTGCTTTATAAGGCCGCTTACAGATTGAGATTGGATACTTCAAAAGAATTTACAAAGACACGAAATGTATATTTGGCGAAAAAGTCAGCTGGCTTGTTTGATAAACTTTATGTTTTTGAACAAATTAATCCAAGCAAACAAGATTTACGTGATTTCCACGAAGAATATAAAGACGAACTCTATAGTTATGAACCCCGGGTGCGTGTGAGAGAAGTCTTGTTGGAAGATTCAACTTTTGCTAAAGAAATATATGCTCGCGCCAAAAACGGCGAAAATATTGAAGACCTTGCAAGTGAATATTCCATACGAAATATCGGCAAAAATAATAACGGGTTAATTCCACCCGTAAAGAAAAAACAATATGGGGAAATGAGTGTTGCTGCTTTTAATATACTTGATGGTGAAATTGGCGGTCCATATCAAATTGGCGAACATTATTCCATTATTCAGCGTATTGAATATATTCCCAAAACATACCGGGATCTTAAATCTGTAGACTATCGCCTGTTAACCGATTATAGAAACCACTATATGGCCACTAAACGCCTTGAACAAAATGTCATGCTAAGAAACACTTATAGCGTGAGGGTAAATCCATCATTTATAAAATAAAACATGTTGTTTTCCTTTTGTTGTTATTCCTGTTTGTGACCGGATGTGATATTTTATTCTTTCAAAATGATCCGATTGTTGCCAGAGTTCAAGGGCGACGTCTACACACTTCTGATATCAATAAAGCTCTTGGAGAAACTTCTACTCCCCAAAACCGTGATCAGCTTATTGAGCACTGGGTTAACAAACAACTATGGCAGATAGAAGCAAAAAAGCATGTTCGTATAAATTCTGAGCTTCGTAGCCAAATTGACGAATATGAATCCTCGCTTCTTATTCGAGAATTTCAAGAAGCTTATGTTTATAATAATATCATGGTAGATGAAAGCGATGTTCTTAAATATTACAAAGCAAATCAACGTGAGTTTTTCACTGAGAACACAGCTGCTTTTATCGAAATATATACAACTACTTCTCGCGATGGGGCAAATGACGTTCTGGCGAAATTAAAAAAAATAGAGCGTCCAGCGGTGCCTGTACAGATAAAATTGGTTTACAATGGTAGTTGTGTGGAGCCTATTGACAAAGCTCTTTTCTCAAAAAACAGAAAAGACCTGATTGGTCCAATTGCTCACGCCGATCAATACTATGTGCTTTCTATCATTGAGTATTACCCTAATAATTCTCTTCTTCGGGTGGAACATGTTCGAGATGATATCATACAAAAGCTGCAAATGACGGCGCGATCAAACGCCCTACAACAAAAACAAAAAGAACTAAAGGACCATATTAATGTCAAAATTTTCAAAACTTCTGATCGCTAGCGTTTTACTTGTTGGCACTCTTTTTCTTCCCGCACAACAATTGGTCGATGGAATTGCCGCCATTGTTGGGGAAAATATTATTTTATATTCAGAGATGAACCAATATGCGTTTGAGATTGCCCAACAAAGTGGTATTGATGTTTATGATAACCCTGAAGCCTTTAATACTATTCAGCAAGATGCCTTACGAGATTTGGTAAATTCAAAGATAATTATCCTTCAAGCAGAAGCTGATTCAATTGAGATTAACGAGCGCAATGTTGAAATGACAACAGATCAACAGGTTCAACAATACATTGAAATGGCCGGATCAGAAGAAATGTTGGAAATGTATTTTGACACACCTTTAAAAAAAATCCGTGGGATGCTTTATGAGAGAGTTAAGAGTTCAATGGTTTCACAACAACTTCAAAGTGAAAAATTTTCAAAAATCAAGATATCACGCCCTGAAGTAATTGATTTTTTTAACACTAATAAAGATTCTCTTCCTGATCTTCCAGAGCGTATTGATGTCGACCATATTCTAATTGCAGAGAAGCCCTCTCCAGAATCAAAACAAAATACCCTAAGCATGATAAAGAAAGTAAGAGATGAGATCATTGCGGGTACCCTAAGCTTTGAAGATGCTGCTTTTGAATATTCACAAGACCCTGGATCTGCTGAAGAGGGTGGAGATCTTGGTTTTGTTCCAAAAGGCACTTTTGTTAACGAATTTGAAAAGGCCGCATTTGCTTTAAAGCCCGGTGAAATATCAGAACCAATTGAAACACAATTTGGTTATCATGTGATTCAAATGATTGAAACTCGTGGTGAATTGATTCATGCGCGCCATATTTTATTTTCTATTCAAACAACCGAATCAGACAATCAATATGTTATTAACATGTTATCCACATTGCGAGACAGTATCTTGGAAGGTGGTGATTTTGAGTATTTTGCACGGAAATATAGCGAGGACCCTGATGTAAAAATGAACGGTGGACACCTGGGTGAATTTGCTATTGAAACCTTACAGATACCAGAGTTTGGAGAGGTATCTGAAACCTTAAAAGAAAATGAAATTTCAGAACCGTTTATATCTCCATATGGCTTTCATATCCTACGTTTAAACAAACATATTGGTGCCGAAAAGATAAGCTTAAAGAACCATTATCCCATTCTTGAAAACATGGCTTTAAATAAAAAACAATCGGCCTTTTGGGGAAATTGGATGGAAAGTTTGTATGGAAAATACTATGTGGAAATAAAGTTCTAATTTTGGGATAATATTAATAATTCTTCCCTTTGTATTGCTTTCTTATGCACATGGGCTGAATTATCCACATTACCCACACACTTATTCACCTTACAAGACTTTTATAATTCGCTTATAATAAAGCATATTTGAAAATTATTCACGAAATTCACACTATTAAGAATTTTACTATGTATTTTAAAGAAAAAGATATTAAATTAATAGACGTTAATGTTTATAAATGATTGAGGTGATAAATGAAATTTACTGTTTCAAAA
>CAYTLV010000017.1:15358-17097 GCA_964438445.1 uncultured bacterium
ACTCTTCAAGCTAATAAATTTAAACGTATTGTTGAGAAAACAGGGTTCGCTGTAAGTCGCGATGAAATGAAAGTTGCGTTAAATGGTGTTTTGTTTCAATTTAGCAAAAATGAATTACGAGCAGTTTCTACCGATGGTCATCGTCTGGTAAAATACACCCTAAAAGAATTTCAAGGTGCAGAAGATATTAAAGATATCATTGTCCCACCAAAATTTCTCAACCTGTGTGTAAGTAGTATAAAAAATGTTGAATTTGTGACCCTCCGTATTGGGCATAATCATATTATGCTTGAATTAAAAGATACAACAATCTATTCGCGAATAATCGAAGAGCGTTTCCCTGATTATGAAAGTGTAATTCCCGCAGAAAACGACAAAAAAGTTCTTGTAGCGATTGATGAATTATTATCAGTTGTAAAACGAGTGGGTATTTTTGCAAGTAAGAACACACGTCAAATATCATTAAGTTTTTCAAATAACAGCGCGTTAATTAAAGCCGAAGATATTGAAACAGCCTCTACCGCAAAAGAAAAGATCAACCTTGAATACAAAGGTGAAGACTTTGTCATTGGATATAATTCAGATTATCTACGCGAGATGATACGCCATATTGATGGTGAAAAAGTTGACATTCACCTGAAAAATGCTTTAATGGCGGGTTTGTTTTTTCCTACAGAGCAACAAACCGATGAAGAGATACTCTTTCTTCTAATGCCAATTCGCTTAATGTAATAATAATCAAATAGGTGGTTTATGAAAAAAGCGCTACTATTAATCTTTGTAGTATCACTTTTGTTTTCTTGTACATCTTTTATTTATTATCCCAATGGAGCAAATGCTCCCCTTTTAGAGAGAAAAAATGATTTCCAACTTGGACTTGGAATAAAAGGCGCCAGCGGCTATGTACGTTTTGCGTATGCCATCACAGATCACCTAGGGGTTCAGCTTAACATAAATTATTTAAACATTAATAATCCTGATGCCGGAACAGATCGCAGAAACAGTAATTATTATGCGGAAGCTGCCGTTGGTTGTTTAAGGCCGCTTCAAAAGAATTTTATTTTAGAAGGATATGTCGGATATGGGCATGGGGGCTGTTCTTCAATAGACCTTGTCGAGGTGGCCAGTGACATAATCCGTAGCAATCACTATAAAATTTACGCACAGGTTGACGCTGGATTTAAATGGAAGTATTTCAATTTTGGACTGGTACTACGAGAAGCATATATAAACGTTTACCAAACCCAAATCAACGGTTCGGTCTCCACTACACCGCAAATGGATTTTTTCTTTGAACCCATTTTCTTTATGGGACTGGGTTTTAAAAAATTTAAACTTAATGCACAGGTCGGCTTTTCAGACTCTCAATTTGACGCTATAATAGATTATGCACCCTTTATAGTTTCGTTGGGGCTTGAAGCAAAATTTTCACTCGCTAAACCAAAAGCCGAATAAGCATTTCTGATAAAAAATAATTTATTAACACCATACTTTTTATGAAGATATTTTTATATTACGCATAAATATGATAAAACAACTTACAGTAAAAAACTTTCGAATCTTTGATGAAAAAACGGTTGATTTCTGCCCGGGAGTAAATGTAATTCTGGGTAAAAATGGAGTGGGAAAAACATCTTTACTTGAGGCAATATATTTTACCAGTTTTACAAAATCTTTTAAAGCTCCACAAGATGTTGATATGGTAAAACAAAAGAAAGACTTTTTTCAAATATCAAGCA
>CAYTLV010000018.1:0-17045 GCA_964438445.1 uncultured bacterium
CTGGTCGGAATTGCCAAGATAAACAAGGACCATTTTTATTCTCATCGCGGACGCAAGCCAGAGAATTACGGCGAGGTCGTTGATGTCGACCATGGTTTTGCCATTGTTTTTGCGGTTGAAATGGAAAAGAACAAAATCAATCTGGCGCCAGCAATTGAGGAAAATATTGAGGTTTCACGAATCTATGTAAAGATTTCTATCATTGGGATGATTCTAGCTTATTATTTACGCAGACTGGGTTATGAGGCCCGCAATCATATGGACGCAAATTATCTTCTTCCTCTTCCGTCGCTTGCGGAAGAAGCGGGTCTTGGCGAGCTTGGTCGTATTGGTTTTCTGGTGACCAAAGAGTTCGGTCCGCGAGTCCGATTGGGTGCTGTTACAACCAATCTTAAACTCGCCCCGGATGAAAAACAGGACTTCGGGATCCGCAAATTCTGCGAGACCTGTCATCTGTGCGAAAAGGCATGTTTGGGACATGCTATATCCGCAGATGCGTCCTCTGAGGACGGTGGACGTCACTATTGGCAAATAAAAGGTGAAAAATGCTATGAGATTTGGAAGCGTATCGGAACTGATTGTGGTGTATGTATGAAGGTCTGCCCATTTTCATAAATAAAACAAAAATTAGAAGTTAATAATTCATTAGCCCCGGGTTTAAACCCGGGGCTAATGATATCCATCAATATTTTTTGTAATTGTAGAGACGCAAGATCTTGCGTTTCTACACGATCAATATTATTATTTCATCAAGATCATCTTCATCGTCCGCACATCATTCCCCGCCGTTAAACGATAAATATAAACCCCACTCGGCAGATCGGCGGCATGAAACTGAACTGTGTAATACCCGGCATCTTGAATACCATTTATCAGAGTGTGAATCTTGTGACCGCTGAGATCATAAATGCTTAGATTTACATTTCTATTCTCGGGTAACTGGTAGCGTATTGATGTACTTGGGTTAAATGGATTTGGGTAATTCTGATCGCAACGAAAATCACCCGGCATTGCATCCGCTATTTTTGTCTCACTCACCCAAATATCAACCGTATGACTTGTACTGTCATCTTCATTGTCTTTGGCAACAAATGTTACCGTTTCTGTGCCAAGATAATCCGAGCCAGGGGTTAAAACGATAAGAGAATCATCCTGCATAAAAATACTGAGGTTTGCTGAATTACCGGACCATGTATAAGTCAAGAGATCACCATTCGGGTCCATGAAAAATTGCTTCAAATTATAGGTGTTGGGGATATTTTTGGCCACATCCAACGTATCCTCTTCGTTTATCACGATAGGTGCATCATTGCTAACTTCAATGTAATCACTCTTAGCACAATAAGATGATTTATCTTTGCTTTGTGCTGTTAAAGATACCTCATATAAACCTGAACGCGTATAAATATGCGTGGGGGCTTTATCAAAGCAAAAATCAGAACCATCCCCAAATTCCCAAATATAAGTATCAATGCTATCAGGTCCCGAAACCGACGTATTCATAAAATGAACGGTCAATGGTTTTACTCCTGAAACCGTTGCGGCATGAAACCCAGCAGACAACCCGGAATCTTGTGTGGCCGAGATCTCAAAATCATCGATACACCAATATTTTTGGTTCAGTCCATTGTAATTAAATTTAAATTTTACATCCCGTAAGCCACTGACATCTGCCGTAAGATCAACTTCGCAAATTGCGGGGTCGATGGTGTTTTCTGTCCAGCGAGCAGCCTCAAACCATGTAATACCATTATTGATGGTATATAAAATCCGTGCAAGCGTAACACTTGTAACCTCAAGATGATGTTCAAAACGAAGAACAACTGAATTGCTGAGAGAGAAATTGAACGATTGTGTTATCAACTCCGCAAAGATCGGAACGTCACCTGCATGTTCCGAGTCTACGGTCATATATCCATTCTCGGCTGTTTCAGAGTGCAAAACCCTGTTTTCAGGATTTTCCATGGAAAAACTTCCGTTACCGGTACGATCTACGATCACCCAACCTTGGGGCAAACCTTCGGAAAAATCTGTTTTATAAAATGAAGGTGACGCTGTTTTTGCAGTGCCACTGATTTTTTCCGAGTAAGTATAGGCGCTGTCATTAAAGGAAAATATATCATAATACTGGGTTGTACCGGCATCCAGATCTGCGTGATAAAAAACCGTATCAATTCCTTTGTAGATTACTTCTCCACCGGAAATACTATCCCCAAGATCATATGATCTCAAACTTTCGGGATAACCTATATTGTTACTTGTTGACCAAAGAATCATCACTGAATCGGCATCGTCATTCAATGCCCAGCTTATACTTACAGAATCCTGGCCATGTGCTGTCATAGCAACATTGCTTGGCTTATCAACATTTGTTTCACCAAAGTTAAATGTAATAACCCCGGAATTCTCCGCGATATTACGAATAGGACTGCGAGAGATATTTCCCGCCCAGTCTTGGGCATTAGGTGAGCCTGTATCGACGAAATATGTTTTTCCGCTGGTACCTGGAAACGGATCGCCTGCATTGATATATGAAGATGTTATGTTCCCTTGACCATCAGCTTCTTCAAGATCAAATGCTTGGCGATAAGGGTCACAATTCAGTGAATTATCATTCCATCTACTGGAGTTCATATCAATATGGAAAATCAGTAAACCGTGTCCGGGAATACCTGCATCAAAACCAACTTGCTGGCGATTTTCCATCATGAAAAATTCATCGCTTGTCGGTGACATAAAATAACGGATCTCATTACTGGTATATGCTGAATCTAAGATTACACTTTCAACTCCGCTAAGCGCTACCGGGTTTGCCCATCTTAAATACATACGTGACCAAGCGTTAAATATAGGAGGACGGCGCCCGGAATAATTCCAGGAGCCACCGGCCATTTCATCCCAATCACCGAGGCCACCGCAATCTCCTCCGCTGCCATCATAATCTGTGTCATAAAAATCGGGCAAGCCACAGACGTGACCAAATTCGTGGCAAACCACACCAATACTTGTCCGGATGGTCCCGGACGTCCCATATAACTCCATCGAAGTTGAATAATCGTTAAATGTTTCCCCGTCCAACGTAGGAGAGGAGCCTTGGAAAGCCCAGCGGTGCGGCCAGATAGTGTTTTCATCTGCTCCGTAAAAACATTCCCCATATCCCGCATAAATAAAATAGACATTATCAACGTATCCGTCATCATCATTATCGTAATTCCGATAATTCACCAAGGGGTTTGCCTTCGTCACGGCTTCGCGAATAAGTATCTGGATATTTGCATCATTATTGCCTCCATAGTAAACATATCCGCTATCAAGAACAACCGGGCCTACAACATCAAACCGTGGATTGAAACGATCAAACGAAGTGGCATTATAATATTTCCGGACACTGCCGATAGCACCATTATAGATATAATTCTCTCCATTCATTAAACTATCGAAATTGGTAGCGCTGTGGATGAATGCTATATCGGGGAATTCAACCAAAATACATAAAAACCGTTTATCGCCAAGCGTGGGAAAATCCGTTTGATCAAAGGGTGAGGTTAAGGGTGCATGCATTCCCGTTTTTTTTGTTAGATTCTCGGGTACAATAATTCCCTTGCTTAGCGTTGATACCAGATCTACTTCTTTGCTGTCGCGAACACTGGGGTCATGTGCAATAATTGTGGATAGGGTATTGGATTTGTTTAACCCTTTTTGAACATATTCAAATTGATCCTTAACATTTTTTTTAACTTGAAATCCGTCTAAGGTTTCATACCAATGAAAATTTTCATCACCTTTTAAGAATACGGTTAAGTTACTTCCGTCCTCATAGGTAATAACGGCTGGCTCCGGACTAGCGGGAACCGCAAATAGTGTTACAGTCAATGTAATCAGCAAAAATAATAAAATAATCTTCTTCATCAATGGGTCTCCTTAGGTGGCAATATAATACGAAAGCATTTTGATACTAAAAAATATTTTAATAACTTTTTATCCATTGATAAAGATAAGGATAGACCAGATATGGAGAGAAAATTATTGATCGAACGCTCTGCGGAAGGCAAACAAAGCCTTGTGTTACCGGCATGTGATGTTCCTGAGCGTCCCATAGAGAATTATATTCCCAAAAACCTCCTGCGTTCCCAGAAATGTGGACTGCCTGAGATAAGTGAGCCGGAAGTTGTCCGCCATTTTGTAAATCTTTCAACTTTGAATCATCACGTAGATAAAGATTTCTACCCATTGGGCTCTTGTACCATGAAGTACAATCCCAAGATAAATGAAGCGGTGGCGGAATCTCCCTGTATTTCCGAGGTTCACCCCTTTCAAGAAGAAAGCACGATTCAAGCTGCATTAAAAATATATCATGATGTTGAACAGTATCTCTGTGCCATTACCGATATGAAACGCTTCACATTGCAACCGGCCGCCGGCTCACATGGTGAATTGTGCGGTGTGATGATCATGCGTGCTTATCATAAGGCTAAGGGTAATCATAAAACCACAGTACTAATTCCCGATTCTGCTCACGGGACCAATCCATCGTCTGTTCATTTGGGCGGATATAATGCTGTAACTGTCAAATCCACTCAGGAAGGTTTGGTTGATCTTGACGATCTTAAAGCTAAACTTAACGATGAAGTCGCAGGCTTTATGCTGACCAACCCGAATACATTAGGTATCTTTGAGAAGAACGTTCTTGTAATATCAGAACTTGTTCATAGTGTTGACGGCCTGATGTACATGGATGGCGCAAACATGAACGCACTGCTTGGTATTGTCAAAACCGAAGCCATGCATTTTGATATTACACACATCAATTTACATAAAACCTTTTCCACTCCTCATGGCGGCGGCGGTCCCGGTGCCGGTCCCATTGGTGTTGTTGAAAAACTGGTACCTTATTTACCAGTCCCACGGATCAATAAAAATAACGACCTTTATACTCTTGAGTGGGATGAACCGCAAAGCATAGGAAAGGTCCTTGGTTTCTGGGGTAATTATTCCGTGATCGTCAAAACCTGGGTTTATATTCGTATGTTGGGCAAAGAAGGTTTAAAAGATGTATCCAAGTATGCCATTATAAATTCTAATTATATTCGTGCTTCTCTTGAAGACCTCTATGATCTTCCCTTTCAATCTCCGACCATGCATGAATGTGTGTTCTCGGGAGATCGGCAAAAAGCACAGGGTGTAAAAACCTTAGATATTGCGAAACGTATGCTGGATTATGGGATTCACGCTCCAACCATCTATTTTCCGCTCATCGTACACGAAGCCTTAATGATCGAGCCGACCGAAACAGAAAACAAAGAATCTTTGGATCACTTTATCGACATCATGCGGACGATCGCCGAAGAAAGCAAAAACAATCCTGAGATCGTTACATCCGCACCGCAAGAAACACCCGTAAAGCGCCTTGATGAAGTCAAAGCCAATCGAGAATTGAATGTCCGCTGGTAACACTTTAAGACATCCACAGATGGCGCAGATTACCACAGATTATTATATAACTCTTAATCTGCAAAAATCGGTGAAATCTGTGGATAAAACAGCATATAAATGATCATTACATACCACCAAAAACAGATCGCCATTGAACAACATGACTATATTCGTGGTTTAGATATTGTCCGTAAACATTTTACTGATGATCTCGAACATATCCTTTGTATGTCCTGTGACACCGAATTACAAAGTTTGAATAATGTTATTCCATCTTCGGTTTCACATTGCTGTTTTTATGATATCAACGACACGCTCGGTGCAGAGTGTATGGCCGTCAGTACAACAGCATTGATGCTAATGGCGGCGGAAGGATTGTTCCTTGATACGCGCATATCGGTTGAGCATTCATTTGGCAAAGGTTTTTATTGTGAACCGGTCCATCCGGAAACGCTTCCGGATAATTATCTTGATCTACTTGAAGCAAAAATGCATGCCTATGTTAAAGCCGATTATGAATTTGAAGAACGCGTTATTACTCATGCAGAACTAAGCAAGATCGAACTTAAGCGATTTAATGTTTTAAAAAATTCCCCTAAAGATTATTTGCGTATTTATGATCTTTGCGGATTTCTACATTGGTTCATTTCTGCTTTAGTCCCTTCTGCAGGATATATCAAACAGTTCAAAATAACACCCTACGAAAAAGGTTTTGTGCTGGGTTTTCCAACACGAACATCACCCGATGTAATCCCGCCTTTTGTTTCTTCACCTAATTTATTTAAGGTCATCCGCGAAAGTGAAATACGTGGAAATATGTTGGATATTCGCCATGTCAGTGATTTGAACGATAAAGCTCTGGCCGGTAGACAAGCGGAAGCAATCCAGTTATATGAAGCCCTTCATGAGAAAAAGATCGCTGAAATTGCCGATGTGATCATGCATCGCAAGGGATTGCGCTTTGTCTTTATTGCCGGACCATCCGCCTCGGGTAAAACCACGTTTATGAAGCGTTTGTCATTGCAATTACGTATCAACGGACTAAAACCGAAGCATCTTTCACTTGATGATTATTTTGTAGACCGTGAACATACGCCACTCGATGAAAAAGGTGAGCTTGATTTTGAGCATTTCGATTCTATCGACCATGAACTTTTGAACAGGCATTTGATAGATCTGATGAATGGAAAAGGCGTACATCTTCCCCGTTTCCTTTTTCAGGAAGGCAAAAAAGCGTATGAAGAAAAAGAAACCTTTCTTTATGATGATGAAATATTGATCCTTGAGGGTATTCATGGTTTGAATCCTGAGCTTGCTGCCCCTATTCCGGATGAAACAAAATTTCGTATTTATATATCTGCACTGACCCAATTGAATTTCAATTTATATAATCGTGTTTCCACCTCCGACACACGTCTTTTACGTAGAATGTATCGCGACTCACAATTCCGCGGACATTCTCCCGAGGAGACCTTGCTGCGTTGGCCGTCTGTCCGTCGCGGTGAGGCACGCTGGATATTCCCCTACCAAGAAAATGCCGATATCTATTTTAATTCCGCACTGGAATATGAATGGTCTGTTTTTTCCGGTGTTCTGCTCGAAACGCTTTCTTCCATTCCCAACACATCAACCGTTAAGGTTGAAGCGGAACGACTCTGTCACCTCATGGAATTGTTTGTGCCCTTCAGTACTGAGCTGATACCACCGACCTCCTTGATACAGGAGTTTTTGGGTGGATCGTCTTTTGTGTATTAGTGACAAACATCACATCTTATTATTTCTGATTGAAATTACAAAAAATATTAATTATTCTATCCACAGATGAAGCAGATTTACTCAGATTAAATAAAATTATACATAAAGATGCCTGTAATATCTAAAAGTCTTAAACAAGACCCTGAAACATACGCAATCATTGGTGCGGCAATGAGTGTTCATAGATCTTTAGGGTGTGGGTTTTTAGAAGCTGTTTACCAAGAAGCTCTAGAAAAAGAATTTATTTTAAAGAATATACCCTACAACAGAGAATGCAAATTAAACATCAACTATAAAGACATGCCATTAGAAACATATTATAAATCCGATTTTATATGTTTTGATACCGTCATTGTTGAGTTGAAAGCATTGTCTTTTATTACAAGTAAAGAAGAATCCCAAGTAATCAATTACTCAAAAGCCACTGGATTGAGAAAAGCATTATTGTTGAATTTTGGCGCCAGAAGTCTTCAATATAAACGATTTGTATATGGTGGCTACAAACCAAGCTCTTTAGAAGAATAATCTGCGATAATCTGCTACATCTGCGGATAGTGTTTTCTTGCTCTTATGACTACACTAACTAATTCATTTTAATTCTTATCAATTTTTCACTAACTTAATCATATTCAAAACTTAGTAAGGGATAGGATCATGTTGCAAAATAATATCAAACTGATTTCAACCTTAAGCAATGAGCCATATCCATTTGACCGACTTGAAGAATTTGCAGATAACGGTGAATCGTTGGAAGTTTGGGTCAGCGGAATAGAAAACGCTAAGATCAAACCAGGTGCTCACATCTGGGAACGCTTTGCCGATTTCATGCCCTTCCCTGAAATGGATCCAAACATTTCACTCGGCGAAGGGAATACTCCTTTAGTTTTAGCCTGTCAAAAACTTCTCGATTTTTGCGATCTGAATAATCTTTATTTAAAGAACGAAACGCAAAATCCAACCTGGAGTTTTAAAGACAGGGGCTCTTTAACCTGCATAGCAATGGCAAAAGAAATGAACGAGAAAGTCGTCGCTACCATTTCAACGGGTAACATGGGTCATTCCATGGCTGCCTATGGAGCAAAAGCCAGTCTAAAAGTTCTCATTTTTGTCCCGGGATTTATACCCAATGAAAAGATTGCGGCCATCGGAGTCCACGGCGCTACGATCATTAAAATCGTGTCTGCAGATTATTCCATAATGAAACGAACGGTCCTCAGTCTGGCTAAAAAAACAGGGCTGCGTATCGTTACCGGCAACGGCCCCATCCGCGCCGAAGGTTATAAATTGGAAGCCTTTGAGATTTTCGAGCAAACCCACGGCAAGCTCCCTGACTATATTGCTATTCCCACCTCGGCCTGTGGTCATATTCGTGGCGTTTTTAAGGGATTTGTTGAATTGAAAAAAGCCAGTATCATTAACAAACTCCCAAAAATGATCGTGGTTCAGGCCAAAAACAACAGTCCGATCGTTAGCGCGATCAGGCAAGGTAAAAAGCATGTTATTCCATTTTCCAATATCCACACCATTGCAGAAGCCATTACAACCGGAAATCCTCCGGGCGGAGATGAGATCATTGATAAAGCCTATCGCTATGGGTGGCTCGCCGAAGATGTCAGTGAGGATGAAATCCTAATGTCTCAAAAGCTCTTAGCTGAATCCGGATACTTTGTAGAACCTGCCACGGCAACAAGTCTTTATGCCATTAAAAAGCTTCGAACTGCCGGGAAAATTGAAAAGAATGCCTCGGTCTTGATGATACTGACGGGTTCCGGAATGAAAGATACCGGTGCATTGAACCATCATTCGGCAGACCTTCAAAAATTGAAACTTGATGAAGTAGAAAATGCTTTATCTGATCTTGTGACACATATCACATTGTAATATTGTCATTTGCCTGTTTTGAATAAAAATATTATTTTATTAAAGAAAACCGCAGATTTCACAGATGAATAATTACACAAATTAATTCATTTAAAATTTTATCAATTATTCCCTAACTTAATCATTGATGAAACTTTAGGGAAAATTGAAATATACTGCAATACGTTTACCCCGACCCTTTGGCCTGTCCTGCGTAGCTTCAGCGTAGAAGGAAGGGGTTAAACACAGAATAACCCGGGATGAAATCCCGGGATTTTAGCACCCTCTAGAAAACAACCCTGACGGACTTGTCGGGCGAAACTCGAAAAACGAAGCCTGATGGAAGAGTTGAGCTGTTCAACCCCTCTCCGCCAACTGGCGGACGGGGTTGTGAAAAAATAGGGTTCCGATACCCGGGATTTCATCCCGGGTTATTATTAGTTAAACCCTTCGACAAGCTCAGGGTTAATATTATATTTTTGGTGCCTCTCTATCCTTCGTGCCAAGCCCTAAATTCTCTTCTTAGTGCCTTTGTGAGAGAAAATAGTTGATGGTTGATGGTCGATAGTTGATATTTTTTATAAAATACTATCTGTGTAATTTGCGGTTCGTATTATATTCTTTTGTAAATTAAATAATCCCCGTAAATTAAACCATGAAACACATCATAAAGCTAGACACCTGGGAACGCAAGGATCTGTTCCAACACTTCATAAAATACAGCGATCCCTATTTTGGTATTACTACAAATATTGATTGCACTCAGGCTTATGCCAAAGCCAAAGAATTGGGCGTATCCTTTTTTCTTTATTATTTCTATTTGTCACTGGATACCGCAAATACTATCTCGGAATTTCGTACCCGGCTAGAAGAAGGCAAACCCATCATATTCGATAGGATCTGCGGATCTCCTACCGTGCTACGTAATGACGGAGGTTTAGGTTTTGCTATGTTGGAACATAAAAACAGCTTCGAAGATTTCCTTAAATTTGCAGAGCCCGAAATAGAACGCATAAAAACTTCTTCTGACCTAGACACATCAAAAGACTGTCCGGAAACGATCTACTACTCTATTATACCTTGGATCAAGTTTACCTCTGTTACACATTCCATGGACCTACCGAACACCGAAGGCGTCCCCATCCTAACCTTTGGTAAAATGTTTGAAGAAAATGGCAGAAAAATGATGCCGCTCGGAGTTAATGCGCACCACGCCTTGATGGATGGGATGCATGTGGCGAAGTTTGTTGAATCATTTCAGGAAAGACTTTCGCAAGGCTGAGACGCAAAATATTGCGTCTCTACATTATCCGCTTTATCATCTCATATATAAAAAATATGTCATCCTGAAACGGTGTCCGGCGGACATCGGCATTCAGGATCTCTATGTCGTTTCGATTCAAAAAATATACACACATTAGATAAATAATTATTCTCTTCAACTTTTCTATGTAACGCGAATAATATTTAAAATACCTATGCTCGCGGAGGTCTCCCTACGGGACCCCTTCGGGGCTGAAACAAGTTCAGGATGACCCGCGAGCCTTCTTTAATCTTTATACCTTTATCTTTGACCTTTAAGAGTCGCAAGGGGCTACTTACCGCTTGGTTAGTTTTTTCTTGACTTTGGGAACTTTGTCACTTACCTTCCGTTAAGTAAGTCCGAAAAGGAGAAAAATATATGTCGGAAACAACACATGATAAGATATTAGAAGTCGCAGCAAAGACTTTCGCAGAAAAGGGCTACAATGGCACTTGCATGCGCGAGATCGCTGAAGCACTCGATATCACTAAAGCAGCTCTTTATTATCACTTCCCCGGAAAGGAAGAGATATTCTCTGCTTGCCTAACCCATACTTTGGGTCAATTGGTTAATGGTTTAGAAGCTCTTGCCAAAACAGATAGTTCAGTTTGGGAAAAACTACGCATATTAATTGAAGGTATGTGTAATTTTTCTACAAATAGCCCCCAAACTTTTATGCTTTTCAAAAAAGTTGTATCTCAAAGTTTTGATAAAGAGATCGATATGAAAATGCTACACAGCTATTTTACTCGTCAGCAAAAGGCAACCATGTTAATTATAGCATCGGGCATTGAAAAGGGAGAACTCCGCGATGATATGCCTGTCAATTTAATTACATCAGCAATCGTTGGAATGATCCACCATACGTCTGGACCCCAAATGAGGATCATGGCGGGAATCGACCTAACGCTCGAAGAACATACAGAAAACCTGATAACATTATTGCAAGGAGGTTTTGCAAAACAATGAAAAAAATAATCACATTAATTTTAATATTAGCTGTTTCTTTATCTGCACGCGATATTACACTCGCCGAAGCAGAGAAACTGGCATTAGAAAACAATCTTCAGATCAAGCTATCTGAAGCCTCACTTCAAAAGGCAAAAGTTTCCTCTCGTGAAACACTGGCAAACTTTTTTCCAACTGTTTCGTCATTCTATCAATTGACAGATAATCTTGAATTATCGGTTATGGTGATAGACTTTGACGGTGACGGTCCCGCACCTGCCTCAGAGATACAAATGGGAACGCAATTTAGCTCTGTTGCCGGAGTTTCTCTTTCCTACCCTGTTTTTACCGGTGGCGCAATTATCAATGGACAATTGATGGCTTCTTCTGCTGTCAATTTATCTGAATTAAGCTTACAAGATCAGATCAATACCGTTGTGCATACCATTCGTGTACTTTACTATCAGACCCAAATGCTGGAATCCATGATCGATGCAACTGAACGCGGATTAGCATCTGCCAAAGAAAGTTACGAACTGGCTTTAAAGCGTAAAGCTGTAGGACAAGTCACACAATTGGATATTCTTCAGGCAAAAGTTCGCTATGAATCTTATAAACCTCAGCTTGTTTCACTTGAGAATCAACGAGTGTCAGCACTGACAAATTTGAAAACTTTTATTAATGATCCCGAGCTTAATGAAGTATCGGTCATCGGTAAATTAAAGCAAAGTCCCAACCCATATGAAGGTGTAAGCATTGATGATCTATTAAAGATCACAAAAGACGAACGGCTTGAACTTAAGATGGCTGAAGAACAGAAGAAATTAGCCAAGTACCAACGCAATCTTGCCTGGAGTGGGATTATGCCTAAAGTACAGCTGGGTGGAGCTCTGCAGTGGCAGGCTAATGCCGATGCACTTGCCGACCTTGACCACCTTCGCTCATCAAATATCTCTGTTGCTGTATCTTTACCGCTTTTTAATGGTGGTAAAAATGCCGCCAGCATCCAAAAAGCAACAATCGGTGTCAAAGAAGCCGGCTATCAATATGAACAAATTGAAGACTTTATTTACACGGATGTAGATGCTGCATACCGCAAAGTAAATGAAACCCTTGAAAACATCTATGCAACCGAAGGCGTGGTTGCACAAGCCGAAGAAGCCTTACGCTTATCTAAATTATTATATGATGCGGGCTCAGCAACTCAAATGGATTTAATGGCCGCCGAAAGCGGTTATGTGGGTGCTCGCTCAAACCATATCTCTTCTATGTTCCAATACAATATGGCTGTTGAAACATTGAAAAAATCATTAAATAATCTACTTTCTAAGTAATGGAGAAAACAATGAACAAGAAATCTTTAAAATTACTTTCATTCTTAATTATCATCAGTCTTGTACTGGTTTCATGTGGTGCGCCCGGTGCAAAACCGGCTACTGATGTTGATTATAAAAAAACAGCGAATGAAGTCCGTACTTTGACAAATAAACTTTCAGATAATGCAACAGATACCGAAGTTCGTCGCTATCTTGCAAAGGTCAATAAGATTATGCAACCCGCAATAAGTAATCAAGCCAACGATGACCTGACGATCATTCCGGTCACAGCCAAAGTCGTTAAAGCAGAATATATTGCACAAAAAGTACAATATCTTGGTGATGTCTCCGGTGACCCTTCGGTTGTAGTATACCCGAAATTGACAGACAATATTACCGATATTTATGTTGAAAACGGGGACTATGTCAAAAAAGGAACCATTCTTGCCAAGATAAACGATGCAACCGTCCGTGTTGCAAAAATTCAGGCAAACGCGGCATATCTTAGTGCAAAAAGCCAGGTCGCAAATGTAAAAGTTGAATACGAACGTATGAAAACACTCCATGATGCACAAGCTATCTCTGACAGCCAGTGGGACCAAATCACAACCCAACGCGAGGTTGCAGAAGCCGGTCTTGAACAAGCAAAAGCGGGGAAAGAAATGGCGGAAACTCAATTGGATTATGCAAGCGTTACTGCTCCGATCAGCGGTTATGTCTCAAATCTTGCTTATCGCGTTGGCGATATGTCCACGCCGCAAAAACCCTTTGTTACAGTTCATCAAACCGAAACGGTTAAATTGGTGATCAATGTGACAGAATATGATCTCGGTTATCTTGCCGTTGGACAGCGTACAGAAATTCGTGTCAACACCTACCCCGGAGAGATCTTTGAAGGAAAAGTTGAAACCGTTTCACCCGTTATTGACCCGATGACCCGTACTGCTAAAATTGAAATTCTAGCTGACAATCAAGACGAACGTCTCAAACCCGGTATGTTTGCACGTATTGATATAATTACCCATGAACAAGAAAAAGCTTTAACTATTGCTAAAGCAGTCACAAGCAAACAAACTGTCTTAAAAAGCAGCGGTGGTAATTTTCGTGACGACCAGGTTGTAGAAACATATTCATGTTTTATCGTTCGCGATGGTATTGCTTTAGAAGTTCCCCTTGAAATCGGTATTGAATCAAAGACAAAATATGAAGTTCTTAATGGGCTTGTAGCCGGTGACCTTATTGTTGTCATGGGTCAAAACAATCTAAGCGACTCAACGCTGGTCAACATTGTTAAATAATCCGGAATAAAGGTAAAAAAATATGAAATTATCATCCCTTAGTATAAAACGTCCGATCACCTTCTTCATGATCTTTCTGGTTGCGATCGGTTTTGGAATCTTCGGATTATCCAATCTTAAGTTGGGTCTCTATCCTGATTTCGAATTCCCGATGGCCGTCGTGATCACTTCTTACGAAGGTGTGGGACCGGAAGATATTGAAAACACACTAACGCGTACTCTTGAAAGTTCAATCTCGATGGTTGAAGGTATCAAGCATATCTCATCAACTTCCAATAAAGGTTCGTCCATTATTATGGTTGAATTCGATTGGGGTACCGATATGAATCAGGCCGAAACCAATATTCGTAGAAGAATTGATTTCGTTCGCGATTTCCTTCCCACCGATGCATCAGATCCGATGACGGTGGTCTTTGATCCATCCATGATGCCGGTTATGCGTTTAATGGTGACCTCCGATCAGCTGGGAAATGCAGAATTGCGACGCTTGGTCGAAGATCAGATCCAACCCCGCTTCGAGCGGATTGAAGGAGTTGCATCCGCAAGCATTCGTGGTGGTCTTGAACGTGAGATCAAGATCAATATTAATCCCTACGAATTAGCCGCGAATAATATCTCTATTCTTGATGTGACCAGCATGATCACATATGCCAACCTCCCCATTCCGGGCGGCTTGATCGAAGAAGGTAATCTGGAATTTTCCGTTGTGACAAACTCCGAATTTCAAAGCGTCAAAGATATTGAGAATACGATCGTAGGTTACTCTCAGTATGGTGAACCGATCTTTTTAAAGAACGTTGCTCAAGTTGAAGACGGTTACAAAGAGATCACCTCTATTGTTCGCGATATGGGTGTAAACACGATTAATATTAGCATACAAAAACAATCAGACGCTAATACGGTTCAGGTATGTAATGCAGCCAATGAGGCTCTAAAAGAGATCGAAAAAGCATCAGGGAAAGATATAAAACTTTTCGTGCATTTCGATCAATCAGAATTTATTATGGACTCGGCTACCAACCTGGCAACAACCGCCACCTTGGCTTTTCTGTTGACCGCTTTGGTGCTTTTCCTTTTCCTGAGAAACTTCCGCGCTGCTCTAACTACAGCTATCTCGGTGCCGGTTTCGATCGTTGTTACTTTCTTCGTCATGAACCTGTTGGGTGTGACGCTTAACATTATTTCTATGGCAGGTCTGGCGATCGCGATCGGAATGCTTGTGGATAACTCCGTGGTGGTTCTTGAAAATATTTTCAGACGAAATCACGAAGAGAACGAACCCATTTGTATTGCTGCCGATAAGGGCGCATCAGAAGTGGGAACAGCCGTATCGGCATCTACACTGACAACACTTTCGATCTTTATACCCATGCTCTTTTTAGGCGGCGTTGCCGGCATGATGGTTAAAGATCTTGCAATGACCATTATTATTTCTCTGTCTGTTTCATTGTTCGTTTCTTTAACATTGGTACCTTTATTGTCCTCCAAACTGCTCTCCAAAAAACAGCAGGGACACAAGAGTAAGGCCATGTCGAAATTTGATACCGGCATGAGCAAATTCTTTGACTCTATGGGCCGTGTTTATCGCAGATCTTTAAAGTGGTCACTGAGACATAAAAAGATTATGGTCCTTTCAATTCTGGCTCTTTTCATTGCATCATTTGTGATGTTGGGACAAGTCGGGTTTGAATTTATGCCCAAGACCGATGAAAGTGAGATCAATTTTAATGTTGAACTCCCAGTCGGTACAGCCTTGCCAACAACAGATACTTACTTCAAACAGATCGAAACCTTGATCACCACATCCGTCCCTGAATTAGAGAATGTCAATGTGAATTTTGGTGGACAAAGTGGCTTTGGGGCAATTTTTGGCGGTACAGCAAATAGTGGTTCCGTCACCATTTCTTTGGTCGACAAAAATCAACGCAAGCGTTCTCAGTTTGAGATCCAGGATGAATTGCGTGATAAGATCAACGCGATCCCCGGAGTAAAGGCTACTTTTTCAAGCGGTGGCATGATGGGTGCCGGTGCAGATATGACCATAGAGGTCTACGGGTACGATCTGGTACAGGCTGAAGCGATTGCCATTGAATTGAAAAGTAAAATGGAAAATATTTCAGGTATCGTGGATATGAACCTTTCTTTCTCGGATCCTCAACCGGAATATACCATCAAGATCGATCGTGAAAAAGCCGGTAAAATGGGACTAAATATTGCCCAGCTCTCACAGATCGTAGAAACTGCCGTTAAAGGAAAGATCGCCTCGATCTATCGTGAGAACGGTGAAGAATATAATGTCTATGTCCAACTTGATCGCGAATATCGCGAATCTGAACAGGACCTGAAAAATATCTTCATTAAAACACCGGGCGGAACACAGGTTCCCCTAGGCACGATCGCAACGATCACCGAAACAGAAGCTCCGGTATCCGTTTTTAGAAAAGATCAAAGCCGATTGGTTACGCTGGATGCCAACGTAACAGGCCGAGATCTGGGGTCTGTGACGTCTGATGTTCAAGCAGAGATCAAGACATTGGCTATGCCATCGGATTTCCGTATTCAGATCACCGGCTCAGCAGAGGACATGCAAAAAACAGCAAGCGACTTTATGCTGGCTATTCTTGTTGCCATTCTTCTGGTCTATATGGTGATGGCCGCACAGTTCGAATCATTGCTGGATCCTTTCATTATTCTTTTCACAATCCCGCTGGCACTTATTGGTGTTGCCATTATGTTGTTTGCCACCGGAACCACACTGAACTTGACATCCCTGATAGGACTCGTCGTCTTAGTGGGTATTGTGGTAAACAACGGTATCGTGCTGGTCGATTACATCAACCGTTTGATCCGTGAAGGCAAGCATCATGTAACTGACGCCATTCTTCAGGGTTCAGAAACTCGCTTGCGACCTATTCTTATGACAGCTCTAACGACCATCCTTTCGATGATCCCGCTGGCCATGGAACTCGGTGCAGGATCCGAACTTTGGGGTCCAATGGCTCGCGCTATTATCGGCGGCCTCTTTGCTTCAACCTTCCTGACATTATATTTCGTTCCAATCGTATTTGATGTATTCCAACACAGACGCATGGAAAGAAAATTAGGTGATTCTTGCGCTGATGTTGTTGGAGT
>CAYTLV010000019.1:0-16991 GCA_964438445.1 uncultured bacterium
TTGGGACAGTTTCCAAAAGAAGGTGATCCTCGTATATTATGGGCCGGTTTACAGAGAAGTCCGAGAGAGGTTTACCGCTTATCCGATGAATTGAACACCGGATATTTGGGTATGGGTTTTGATGATACCGGGAAGCGATTTTCTCCTCATATCACGCTTGGGCGAATAAAACACAAAATTCATGAAGATTTTTTAACTTCATATTATGACATTAAGCTGAAACCCGAAATATTTCAGATCGACCGGATTATTTGGTATGAAAGTTGTTATCGACAGGGTAAATTAACTTATCTTCCATTGGAAGAATACATTTTAAAAAGCAAATAAGTTTGTACACAGGAAAACCAAGAAGCAAATAAGCTAATAATATTATAATTGTCAATTGTCCTTTGCCTGCCCTGCGTCCCGATGCTTCGGGGCAACGAAGCGGGGTCAACTGTCAATTGTAAAAAGGAGGGAATAATGTTAGATCAAAAGAAAACAATTTGGTCATGGGCAATGTATGACTGGGCAAATTCTGCCTTTGCAACGACCGTGATGGCGGGATTTTTCCCCATCTTTTTTTCGCAGTATTGGAGTGCAGGGGTTTCCAATATCGATACAACTGCTAGGCTAGGATTTGCTAATTCGATCGCTTCTTTGGTTGTTGCAATTTTAGCTCCCTTTCTTGGAGCTATCGCCGATAAAGGATCAGCGAAGAAAAAATTCTTATTCACCTTTGCATTTATTGGGATTGTGATGACAGGTGGACTTTTTATGGTTCACCAGGGAGATTGGCAATTAGCTGCATTTATGTATGTGGTTGCGACTATAGGTTTCTCAGGCGGTAACATATTTTATGATTCATTATTACCTAGCATTGCATCAGAGAAAAAAGTAGACCATGTTTCATCACTGGGTTTTGCCATGGGATATATTGGTGGTGGCTTACTTTTTCTTATCAATGTTATGATGTATTTAAAACCTGAAATGTTTGGTATAGTTGATGGTACCGTAGCAATTAAAATATCTTTCTTGTCCGTTGCCGTTTGGTGGGCACTTTTCTCAATTCCCATCTTTCTCGTTGTAAAAGAGCCAAAAACCGAAACCGAAAGTTTGGGTGTTTTTCAAACGATCAAGGCCGGGTGGTTGCAGTTATTGACAACATTCAAAGAAATACAACATTTAAAAGTAGTGGGTACCTTCTTATTGGCATATTGGTTTTACATAGATGGTGTTGATACCATCATCCGTATGGCCGTTATAATAGGAACTGCCTTAGAATTTCCATCATCTGCACTTATTGTCGCTCTTTTGATCGTTCAATTTGTAGCTTTTGGTGGTTCTTTGCTTTATGGACTTCTAGCTAAGAAGATCGGGGCAAAACAATCATTATTCGTCGGTATTATTGCTTATGCAGTTATTACCTTGATCGGATTTTTCATGAATCAAGTATGGCATTTTTATGCACTTGCCGTGGCAGTTGGATTATTTCAGGGAGGTATACAGGCGATCAGTCGAAGTCTGTACTCACGGATCATTCCTGCCAATAAATCTGCCGAATTCTACGGATTCTTTAACTTACTTGGGAAATTTGCTGCGGTTATTGGTCCCAGTATGATGGCTGTTGTAGCATTGATCGCTCGCAACGCTTCAGATGTCACAATAGGTAGCATGCAACTTGAAAATATGGGTGTTCGTTACGGTGTACTCTCAATTCTATTGCTTTTCCTTGTTGGTGGATTGCTCTTACGTAGAGTTGATATTAAAGAAGGTAAAAAACAGGTTAAATTCCTAAAATAGGATATGAAACGTAAATAATAGAGAAGAGGCGATCAATTGATCGCCTCTTTTTATATGCGGTATACAGTAAAAAGATTAAATAAATAATAATATTTATGATCAAATCAGGAACTTCCTAGACGGGAATATATCGAGTCAACATAGCTTTTACCTTTCTTTCGAATATTCTTCTAATTTTTCAATAAAAAAACATAAAATCAATTGTATATGTTTATCATTTCTTTTATTTTGAAAAGCTTTTGGTAAACAGGATGAATTTTAAGGAAAGAGTAATAAACTCATCTAAACAATGAGGTAAATAATGAACAATCTGAAACGGATTTTGTGTTTATTGTTTGTAGTTGGTATTGCTTTTGCTGGTGTTACCGGTAAAATAATGGGTACAATTACAGATGAAAAGACCGGTGAAGCATTGGCCGGTGCAAACGTACTTGTTGAGGGAACCACAATGGGTGCCGCAACAAATGCTGAAGGATACTATGTGATCATGAATGTTTCTCCCGGGACATACAATGTGATCGCACGTTATATGGGTTACGAAACGGTAACCATGAAAGATGTTGAGGTTAAGATAGATCTTACAAAATATCTTGATTATAAAATGCAGGCTGACGTCATTGGTCTTGAAGGCGTGATCGTCGAAGCAGAACAAAAAGTCGTGGAAGTTGATGTTACGGGATCGATGTCAAATATCTCAAAATCTGAGATCGATGCCTTGCCTGCAACGACTATCGGTGAAGTTGTTTCTTTAAAGGTTGGTGTTACTTCCGGTTACGGTATCCGTGGTTCAGGGAGTGATGAAGTTTCCTTTATGGTTGACGGTGTAATACAGAGAGATGCACGAACCAATTCACCGACATCAGTTGTTCCTTTGAGTGCTGTTCAAGCTCTATCCGTTCAAACCGGTGGTATGGGTGCTGAATATAATAATGTAAGATCCGGTGTGGTTAATGTTGTTATGCGCGATGGAGATCCCGATAAATATGAATTTGTCATGAACCTCAAAGGAAGCCCGGGAACAAATAAATCTTTTAATATCTCTCCTTATGACCCTGAATCATTCTGGCTAAAACCTTATATGGATGATGAGGTATGTTGGAATGGTACCAACGGTGATTCCTATAATGATCTTAATGGAAATGGTCAATGGGATATAGGCGAATACTATGATGATGTCAATGGAAACGGCATCTATGATGCTTCTCCATGGGCATCTTATACACAAGAACAAAATGTGTCATTTAATGGATGGAACAGTAAAGCCCTGTCCATGTTATCTAATACTAATCCTAACGATGATCTAACTGCAACCGGTGCTCAACGCGCTTATATATATGAACATCGTCGTTATGGTGTCACAAAGGATTGGGATTACAATATTGATGCAGGTTTTGGTGGTCCGGTTCCTTTTATTAGTAAAAAACTGGGCAATCTTAGATTTTTTGCATCCTATCGTGAAGACAAAAATATGTACATTATTCCGATGTGTACAGATGGTATCACAGATCGTACTGGTATGTTGAAGATGACTTCAAATCTTTCATCGAACCAAAAATTATCTTTCATTGGTATGATGCATTATAAGAACGGTACATCAAGTTCGCGTAGCGGATATGCCAGCATGATGAGCTCGATTTACGGTCCTGCTTCAGCCGTCACCGATCTTAATGTATTTGATACCCGAGTATTCTCGGATGCATATTATTCAATCTCAAGTGAATATGATAACACCTATTCTTTGAAATACACAAATCTTTTAACTAACAGCAGTACATTGGATATTATTGGCCAGATCCAGACAAAACGCTATGAGACCGGTCCTATGCCTTTCCGTGATACAACGGCAGCAAATATGGTAGAAGTTGTTCCCGATTACTATTATGATGATTCACCTTTTGGTTGGCATGATGATCTTTCCCTTGTAGGTATTAACGGTATGATGATGGGTGGTGCATTTGGTACCGGACGTGATTCAAGTTCTATCGTGACCTACCGTGTGCGAGCTGATTATGGTAATCAGATTAATGAGAACAATCAACTTAAAGCAGGTATCGAATTTCAGTATGATCATCTTCAAATGAATTTTGGTTCATGGACGATCCTGCCAAGTGGACAATATTGGACAGAATATGAACAAAAACCTTATCGCTTTATCTTCTATGCTCAGGATAAACTTGAATTTGAAGGTCTGGTTGCTAATCTTGGTGTCACAGGCCAGTTCATTAATGCAAATGGTGAATGGTACAATGTGACAGAATATGATGCTTTTTTCGGTAGCCCGAGTGCAGAAGTTGAGATGGTTAAGATCAAGCCGCAGTTATATGTAAGTCCAAGAATCGGTATCTCACATCCTATTAGTGACGAATCTAAGTTATTTTTTAATTACGGACAATATGTTCAGTTGCCTGCCGCAGAAAGTATGTATCGTGTTCAACGCTATGCAACCGGTAAGGTAATAACCATGGGTAATCCTACAGTTCCTCTGGCAAACACCACATCTTATGAGATCGGTTTTGATCAGGCATTGTTCGATGATTATTTGCTTAGAATATCAGGGTATTACAAAGATGTCGTAGATCAGTCAGACCGCACTTATTTCCAAAGTGTAGATGGCGGTGCGGATTATGGTTTAATGACTGCAAACAGCTATGAAGATATTCGCGGTGTGGAAATTGAATTATCTAAAGTTTACGGTGAATGGTTTACCGGTAATATGAATCTTGAATATCGAGTTCAATCCTGGGGTCAGTTTGGCCTGCAAAATTATTATCAGGACGTTATGGTACAGCGTGAATATGAGCGAAATGAGCCAAGTTACGGACAGGCTCTACCTGTTCCTCGCATGAAAGCTTATCTCGATCTTCATACTCCAGAAGATTTTGGACCGAAAGTTGCCGGTATGCATCTTTTAGGTAGCTGGCATTGCAGTCTTATTGGCGGTTGGACACAAGGAAACTGGATAACATGGAATCCGACAAGTAAACGAGAAAACGGTATTAAGATCGTCAATAATATTCGTTGGAAAGATTCTTATTACGCGGATATGAAATTCAATAAAAAATTCCATTTTGACCGTTTTACACTTTCATTCTTCGTGGATATTTATAATGTAATAAATAAAAAATCTCTTTATACCGGATCTGTTTTCAGCTCTACGGATAGTGATAGTTATTACTACTCACTGCATTATTCTCAAGAGATCATTGATGAGATTGATGATTACGGTAATATTCCGGGTGCTGACAAACCGGGTGAATTTCGTGATATCGGTGTCGAATATGTACCCATGGAACATGTCTGGGATATTACTACTGCAGGCGTAGGAGAAACAGGTGTGATCTATTACAGCGCAGCTGATGAAGATTATTATCGTTTTGATCAAGGTATTTACGTCCTTGAAGATGACGCACGCGTTCAGGAAGTACTGGATTCAAAAGCATATATTGATATGCCGAACTTCTCTTCATTCAACTTCCTGAATCCAAGAGATATATTCTTTGGTATTAACCTGTCATTTGATCTTAATAAATAATAAGGACCAATACGATGAATATGAAAAAAATCACTATTATATTTCTTACTATGCTGGTTGCTCTCAGTTTTGCCGGTGAAAAGAAGTATTTACAGATCACTGAACTTTCAAACTGGTTTTTCGATCATGGAAGCGAATTGGAATCGGAAGGTCCAAAAGATACTCAGGTGGATGGTCTGTCTTATCCGCAATTTAAAGGTTTCCAGGATGTCCAGGCTGCTAAAGGCTTTTGGATTGGATGTAAAGACTATACAGATCCCCTTAATTCAACATATTATGATCATAAAGTTATTATTAATGGTCCTCGTCGTGTTGATGAAGTTGGAAGTTGGATGAATCAGGAATTTGATCTCATTGGCCAATTTGATCAGGTAGATGTCCTTGTTAATGGTGTGCCGGCTGCTCGTCATATATATACTGACCAAGTAGATGAAGTAGACGAAACACTGGTTGCTGACAGAATGATACATACTAAGATCAATACTTCGCTTGGTATTACCGTTACACGGGATATTTATGCTTTCAGTCATAGAGACCATCAGAATTATTTTATTTACGAATATACTTTTGAAAACACAGGTATTTATGATGCGGCCGGTTCAACTCATAACATGACGCTGAATGATGTTGTTTTCTATTGGCAATGGCGCTATGGCTTAGCATATGAAGCAGCTGATTATGATCTGAGTTTGGTCACTCGTGCAGCCAAGTGGGGAGAGAACCAAATGAATGATTGGTCTTATCCCGGAAAAGATTATGCAGGTTATGAAGGAGTTCGTGCCGTGTGGTCATGGAATGGTACGCATAGTGAACGCTTTACATCACCTTATGACAACCTGGGTGCACCTGATTATAAAATTGACGGACACCTTGCAAGTCCTCATTTTTCAGGAACCGGAGTTGTTCATGCCGATAAATCGGCTATCGATCATTCCGATGATCCCGCTCAGCCGAGTACTTATCGTTGGTTAGGTTCAAATTCTACGGTAGAATACGATCCACTTGAATTTGACCCCAGCATGATGACTATGCGTTATCAGCACATGGAAGATAATCCTTCGAATATTGCCCAGGTAGTTGATGTTCCCGCAGGCGAAGGTCGCGGTACTTCCCATGCTGATGAAGTTAACGCTTCCGGCGAGCCCGCAGATAAATGGACAGCCGGTGGATCCGGTGGAGCCAGTGTGGGTATGGGTTTTGGACCTTATTCGATCGCACCGGGCGAATCGGTTAAGATCGTTCTTGCCGAAGCAATTGGTATTTTGGATTGGGATCAGCGTAAAGAGATCGGCTTGAATTGGTGTGAACGTGCCAACTTTACTGCTAACTCATTGTATTCAGGTGCAAGTGGCGATCTGCCATTGCCTAGCGGTGGTGTTACAACAAGTATTGATGCTTATAAACGAGCATGGGTAATGACCGGAAAAGACAGTATTTTTCAGGCATTCCAACGTGCTATTGATAATTATAATAACGGTGCCGGATTTACGGTTGCTACACCTCCGCCACCTCCCTCACGTTTCTCAGTTCTTCCCGGTGGTGACCGTATTGTTATGGAGTGGACAGATGAAGCAGAAGCCCACCCTAATTTTGCCGGATATAGAATATATCGTGCATTGCAGGAACCTGATTCAACATATCATTTGATCTATGAAAATGGTGGTACTACAGGTGAGCCGGTGGAATATACTTGTGAAGACCGCTCAGCTGTCCGTGGATTCTCATATTATTACTATCTCGAAAGTTATGATGACGGAAGTACAGGTAAAGAACTGGCAAGCAGTAAATTTCATACAATGACAAATGAACCGGCAAGTTTGCAACGTCCTGCAGGCTCAGTATTGGATGATATCCGTATTGTACCAAATCCTTACAACCGTAGAGCCAGATCTTTACAGTACGGAGAAGGTACCGGTGATAAGAATAAGATTAATTTCTATGGCTTACCGCCAAAATGTGATATTGATATCTATTCCGAACGTGGTGATAAAATTAAAACCGTTGTACATTCTTTCCCAACAGGTGATGAATCTTGGGATTTAAAAACTGAAACAAATCAGTTGCTTAAAAGCGGTGTATATATTGCACGGATAGTTGTAACTGAAGAAGTGTTGGATGAATTAACAGGAGCTGTAGTGCTTTCTGAAGGTGAATCTACTATTTTGAAGTTCATCGTTATTAGATAAAAAGAGTTTGTAAACTATTTATGAATTCGGTATAATTGCGTCTGTTCTTTGCCCCTGTAGCTCAGACGGATAGAGCGCAGGTTTCCTAAACCTGAGGTCGCCCGTTCGAATCGGGTCGGGGGTACGAAAGAAAAATAATAAATTGAAAGGTATAATATGTCTCAGACTCACATGACTAAAAAAGAATTGAAAGAAGATCCGTTTTTTGAAGAAGTAGCTCATATAGTTGATTTTTTTAGAAAACATCAAAAATTGTTATTTGCCATTATCATAGTTTTAGCTCTTGCAATTACTGGAATTTTTGGCGGCAAAGCATATTTTAAAACACAAAATGAAAAAGCATCCGGTCATTTTGGGATTGCCATGGATTATTATAATAAAGATCAATTGATTGATGCTGAAGATCAGTTTCTTTTGCTTGCCGAACAATATAAAAGAACTGACTGGGGAATGCGCTCATATTATTATCTGGGTCTTGTAAATCGCGGACTAATGAAAAGTGAAGAAGAAACACTTGAGTATTTGGAATTGTTTGTTAATTCCGATCTTAAGGATCCTGCCCTGAAAGCCAGTGCGTATCAATTGATCGGTACTTATTACTACAGTAATGGTGATATGCTTTCAGCTGGTGAGAATTATTTAAATGCTGCCAAGAAAGTCTTAGGTACAAGCGGAAAACTAAACTTAGGTCTTCGTGCAGGCGAAGCATTTATTGAAGCAGAAGATAGTAATAAATTAGATTCTGTCATTAAATATTTGGGAACGCTAGATTTGAATAAAACTGAAAAAAACAGAGTCGATGTATTAGCTAAGCGCTAATAATAGATTTTGAGATATACAAGGGCAGTTTTTCTGCCCTTTTTTCTTGAACGAAGAAAAAGAAGTGCTGAGAAGATATTTCATAAACTCATAAACTCATAAACTCATAATCCATAATCCATAATCCATAATCCATAATCCATAATTTCCCCTAAACTTCCTTTATCTATCAGTAATAATTATATTTAAAGCACTCAAAAAAACCTTGCACAAATTCAGGTATATACATATATTAGGCGCGAAAGTGGGAAAATTCCCACTTTTCGTTTTTGAGGACATTGAAAAATGAATGAAATACATAGACTTATAACAGACATCGTGGAAGCTTCAGGGCTTATTGTAGAGGACATCAAAATGTCCGAAACAGGTGGAACCATCAAGGTTATATGTGATACCGAAAAAGGTATTTCTTCAGCCGAGTTGGTGAAGATCTCTAAGAAGATCCTGAGAAACGAAGAATTCGATGAAAAATATGCTGTTAACTATCGTTTGGAAGTTTCTTCACCGGGAATTGATATGCCTCTAAGTAAGGCACGGCATTTCGCTAAGAACAAAGGTCGTGATATTGAATTGCAACATGAATTTGAGGAACAAAAGAGCCCAATAAAAGGGACTATAGAAGATGTGGACGATAAAGTCCTGAGCCTCAATGTAAAAATAAAAAAAGAAAATACTACCATCCGGATACCTATAGAAAAAGTGATATCCGCTGTGGTACGCTTAAAATGGTAAATAGGAGATAATCAATTGGATACCAAAAGTCTCATTGAAGCATTTGCTACCTTGGCCAAGGAAAAAGGCATCAATCGCTCTGAAGTCGGCGAGATCATCGTCAAAGTGTTTGATACCATCATTAAAAAACAATATGGCGAGGTCGACAACTTTGATGTTATCGTAAACCCTGATAAGGGTGAAATTGAGATCTATCAGGAATTAACAGTAGTTGCCGATGAAGAACTCGATGATGAATTTGTCGAAATTACTCTTACTGAAGCTGCAACGCTGCCTGATGTAGAAAACCCTGAGATCGGTGAGATCGTGGTTAAGGTCATTGATCCTGAAATATTTGGTCGCCGGATGATATCCGCTGCCAAACAGGTTCTTGGACAAAAGATACGCGAGGTTGAACGTAATCAGGTATTTGAAGAGTATCAGAACCGTGTTGGTGAGATCATTATGGGTAATATCCATCAGATCCGTCGTAATGATGCGGTTTATGTTAATATTGATAAGACCGAACTGAAAATGCCGCGTCCCGAGCAGATACCCACGGAACACTACTATCGTGGCGATACGATCAAAGCCATTATTAAAGAAGTCCGCATGACAACTCGTGGTCCCGAGATCATTATTACTCGTGCCGATGATTCTTTCTTGCGTCGTTTATTCGAATTGGAAGTTCCAGAGATTTTTGACAGTATCGTTGAGATCCGTTCTATAGCACGCGTACCTGGCAAACGCTCCAAGATCATTGTAGAATCCAATGATAAGCGTATTGACGCTGTTGGTGCTTGTGTAGGTATCAAAGGAAGCCGTATTAAAGCTATCGTGAAAGAATTGAGTGGTGAGAATATTGATATTATCAACTACAGCACAGAATCTGAGTTGCTTATCTCTCGTGCACTTTCACCCGCTAAACCTCTTTTCCTTGAAATTGATGAAGATCAACGCACTGTTCTCGCAGTTTTTAATGATGATGAGATCGCAACTGCTATCGGTTCCAGCGGTATTAATATCAATCTTGCCGGTCGTGTAACCGGGTACGAGATCGATGCTATCCGTCAATCCGAATACAACCGTTTTGAAGGTGATGATATATATATTGAAGATATAAAAGGCATTTCGTCTGCACAGATACATGCCTTATCAGATGCTGATATCGAAACCGCCGCTGACTTCCTTAATGCGGATGCCGGTGACCTTTTAGATATTAAAGGTATTGGTGAAAAGACATTTGAAAAGATCGAAAAACTGATTAGTGATGCTGTAGAAGAAAAACGAAGTTCAGATGCAGAACTTGATATTGATCATAACAGTGAAGATGAAGAAGTTTTAGCTCCATCTAATGACGAAAATGAATAAATGAATGATTAGGAGTCGTGTATGACAGCTTCCGCTGACAAACCGGTAAAAATATTCCAGCTTGCGAAGCAATTAAATACCTCGCATAAGGATATTATTGAATATCTGAAATCCAAGGACATTGCTGCTTCGCTAAATAAAGCACTTGAACCGGAAATACTTGAGATTGTGCTAGGACATTTTGCCGACGATGTAAAAAAGGCGGACAACCTTTTAGTAAAACGCGAACAAAAGCGCGTGGACGAAGAAGATCGCCGTAAAAATCGAGAACAAGAAAAAATTGGTGAAGAAGCTGCACGCAAGAAAGTTGAAGATATGGTCTTGGATTCTTTAAAAGACAAACCCAAGCCACCACCTCCTGCGCCTGAACCTATCGTGGTTGTAAAGAAGGAAAGCATTGATAGCTCTCATTTTGAAAAAAAGACTCTTGCAAAAGAACAAGAATTCAAACAAAAAGCAGCTGAAGAATCTATAAAGCAAAAAGAGCAAAAAGAAGAACGCCAAATAGCTGAAAAAGCAGCTGCGGAACAACTAAGAAAAGAACAATCAGATAAAACTAAAGTTGCTGATAAAGACGATAATAAGAAAGATAAGGTCAAAAAACCTGGAGATAATCAGTTTGTAAACAAACTGGAAAAACTGAAAGCTCGTCATAAACACGCAACAAAACGTATTCAAGTTTCAGAAATGGAATCTCGTTTGGATAAATTCCGTCAATCAAAGAATATTGATGATCTTGAAACCGGTACGGCAACACCCGTTGTCTCGAAACGTCGCCATAAAAAGAAAAAAGTAGTTGATCAGAATGAAGTGAACAAAGCTATTCAAGCTACACTTTCCTCTATGGGCTCTAAATCTAAAAAGAAAAAATATAAATCACGTCAGGTTGAGGCGGGTGAGGAGATCCTTGATGATGGTGTCATCGAGATCACTGAATTTATCTCAGTTGATGAACTGGCAAAGCATTTTGATGTTACAGCAGTCGATATTATTGGGAAATGTCTCAGTATGGGTCTGATGGTTACCATCAATCAACGTCTAGATTGGGATACTATTGAATTGCTTGCCGCAGAATATGAAGTTGAAGTAAGTAAACTCAACGAATACACCGAAGAGATTATTGAAGAAGATGAAGAAGAATTCGAAGGTGAACTTATCGAGCGTCCTCCGGTTGTTACAGTTATGGGTCATGTAGATCATGGTAAAACATCAATTCTTGATTTTATCCGTAAAGAACAAGTTGTGAAGGGAGAATCGGGCGGTATTACCCAGCATATCGGTGCCTACAGTGTAAAAACAAGTGAAGGTAAATTGATCACTTTCCTTGATACTCCAGGTCACGAAGCCTTTACAGCTATGCGTGCTCGTGGTGCTCAAGTTACTGATATTGTAGTGGTTGTGGTTGCTGCAGATGATGGTGTAATGCCTCAGACAAAAGAAGCAATCAACCATGCTCAAGCAGCAGGTGTTCCTATGATCATCGCGATCAATAAAATGGATAAACCTGATATTGATCCTGACAGAGTTCTTCGTGAACTATCAGAAATGAATGTTTTGGTAGAAGATTGGGGTGGTTCTGTACAGTCCGTTAAGGTTTCAGCCAAAACAGGTTTAAATATTGATGCTTTGCTTGATGCTATCTTGCTAGAAGCAGAAGTTCTGGAATTAAGATCTACACCTGAAGGTGATTCACGCGGTATCGTGATCGAATCGCAGTTGGATAAAGGTCTTGGTCCCATTGCAACTGTATTGATCAATCGTGGTACGCTTAGAATAGGTGATGCCTTTATCTCAGGTCGTTTTGCAGGTCGTGTTCGAGCCATGATGAATGAATTTGGTGAAAGAATTAAAGAGGCTTTGCCGGCTGATCCCGTGCAGATACAAGGATTTGATTCTGTTCCACAAGCAGGTGACCGTTTTATCGTCATGGGTGATGAAAAAGAAGCTCGCCGTATAGCTAATGAACGTAAAATCATTCATCGTGAACAGGAATTCCGGGCACAATCATTGCAGACACTTGATGAGATTGGGCGTCAGATCGCCGAAGGTCGCACACGAGAACTTGCTCTTATCATTAAGGGTGATGTAGATGGTTCTATTGAAGCTTTGGCAGATTCATTCATGAAATTATCGACTAAAGAAGTGGCAGTGAATGTGCTCCACCGTGGGATCGGTATGATCAATGAAACTGATATCAACTTGGCTTCTGCATCCAGAGCAGTTATTGTTGGATTTCATGTAAATGCAACAGGGAAGGCACTTGAACTTGCAAAAGGGCGCAGCGTTGAGATCCGAAATTATACGGTTATCTACGATGCGGTTGAAGATGTTCGTCTTGCCCTTGAAGGATTGCTTGAACCCGATAAAGTTCAGGAGATCCTGGGTGCAGCTGAAGTTCGTCAGTTGATCAAGATATCTAAAGTAGGTGTTGTTGCAGGTTCTATTGTTACCAGCGGCACTATGAAAAGAAACACGACGATCCGTATCCTTCGGGACGGTGAAGAAATATTTAAAGGTTATTTATCATCCATTAAGAGATTTAAGGATGATGTGAAAGAAGTTAAAGAAGGTTTTGAATGTGGTATTTACATTGATTCTTTCACAGACTTCAAAGAAGGTGATATTGTTGAAAGCTATGTGGAAAAAGCGGTAAAACGTAAATTAGAGGCTTAAGAATATGATATTACGTTCAGAAAGATTGGCAAAAGAGATTCGTCACGCTGTGGCGGAACTGCTGATCCACTCGGCACCTGAAGATTGCAAAGAAGCGATGCTGACTGTTTCACATGTGGAATTGACTAAAGATCTGAGAGAAGCAAGGATCTTTGTTTCGGTCTATCCTCCTGATGAAGCTTTGCGCAAGCGTTGTCTTGCTTCCTTGGTCTCAATGAGAGGACGTATACGTCTGGAGATCGGGAATAAAGTTATCATGCGCTATGTGCCGAAAATTAAATTGTTAATTGACGATAGTTTGGATAATGTTGAAACCATTAACACATTATTGCGAGATATCTGAGGATGGAGTTGTGCTGGGAATGACAGTTCCTTTGCACAAAGCCATTGACTGGACATCCTTTGATGTTGTAAATAAATGCCGGTATGTCACGGGCTTTAAAAAAGTCGGTCACGCCGGAACCCTTGACCCATTCGCGGAGGGTGTACTTATTCTGGGTTTTGGAAAGCATACAAAATTGCTGGATACGCACAAAGATAAGGACAAAGTATACCGCGTTGACATAGAACTGGGCAAAGAGACCGACACACAAGATCGTGAAGGTCATATCCTGAAAAGCAGCGAGGTTGATTCGCCACCAACTTTGGATGACATTCAGGCTATTTTGCCGCAATTCAGGGGTGATATCACCCAGATTCCGCCGATGTACTCGGCCAAAAAGGTAAAGGGAAAACGCCTTTATACTTTGGCAAGAGCCGGCAAGATAATTGAAAGAGACCCTATACATGTCCGTATCAATGCCCTTGATATTCTTGAATATGAGTGGCCGAGACTGACATGTAGGGTAAATTGCAGTACTGGAACTTATATTCGTACACTTGCGGCAGATATCGGCTCTGTTCTTGGCTGTGGCGCTTACGCGCATGCATTGGTCAGGGAGCAGATCGGAGATGTCACATTGGACGAATGCTACACAATAGAAACATTTATTGAAGCATGGAAATCTATAGCACACTTAACCAAATAGGGGATAGACCCGCTGTAGTATTGGCCGTTGGTTCATTTGACGGGCTGCATCAGGGACATCGGAAGATCTTAGAAAAAGTACGCGAAGAAGCGAACCGACGCGGTGTGAAAAGTATGATTATTACCTTCACGCCAACACCACGAGAGGTGTTTAGCGGACAAAAAGAGATCGCTCTGATGAAACCGGAGGAAAAAACCGATGCCATCACTGCGATGGGGATAGATCTAGTGTGTATGAAACACTTTGATCTCGAATTCGCAAAGATAGGTCCGGATGAATTTCTCAAACGTTTATTGACATATCTCGATCTGAAGGCCATTGTGGCCGGTCCCGACCATTCAATTGGTAAAAAAGAAACAGGCGGGATCAAGTATTTACGGGAAGCTGGTAAAAAACATGATTTTGATCTTATTGTTGTGCCGAAAACACAATATAAAGGTGAAGAGATCAGTTCACAGCTTGTTCGTAAAACACTTAAAACAGGTCAAATTGATGATGTAGTCGCCATGTTGGGTTATTACTTCCGGATCTCAGGAACAGTTGTCCCTGGTATGAAACGGGGAAGAATATTAGGTTATCCAACGCTGAATATCAAACCTGATCTCGTATCTTGTATGATACCGGCTTATGGCGTTTACTGTGTGTCAGTCCGCTTGGATGGTAAGGATATGCCCGGAATATGCAATATCGGTGTACGTCCGACATTCGAGGAAAAAGGACTTACCATGGAGATAAACGTTTTTGGCGAGGACCTTGATCGTCAATACGGGAAAGCAGTCGAGATTCGCTTTAAGCATTATATCCGCGGAGAGCGGAAATTTGAAAACAAAGAAGCTCTTATAGAGCAAATTAAAAAAGACATTGAAAAATGTAAAACATATTGACGGAGGAAAAATGTCAACTTTAAGTAAAGATCAGATCGCAGAGATCGTAAAGAAATTTGGAAAAAATGAACAAGATACCGGTGCTCCTGAAGTACAGGTCGCTATTTTAACACAGCGTATTAAAGACCTTACTGAGCATGCGAAATTGCACAAAAAAGACCATCATAACCGTCGTGGTTTATCCAAGATGGTTGGTCAACGTCGTCGTTTACTTCGCTATATCCAAAAGGAAGATTATAACCGTTATCTTGATCTAATTAAAGTACTAGGACTGAGAAAATAACATAAATGACAGCAGGAAATAGTTGCTGTCGAGAAGGAGTAAGCTTTGATTACTAAAGAAAAAACCATAGCTGGTAAATTAATTAGCTTGGAAACAGGTCGTATTGCCAAACAAGCAGATGGTGCCGTACTTGCAAGTGTTGGTGATACCATGGTGTTGGCTACTGTTGTATCCAGCAAAAAACCTCGTGAAGGTGCTGATTTTGTTCCACTATCAGTAGAATTCCGCGAAAAATTCTATTCAAGTGGTAAAATCCCGGGTGGATTCTTACGACGTGAAGCCAGATTATCTGACCGTGAGATCTTAAGCTCACGTCTTATTGATCGTCAGATCAGGCCATTATTGCCAAAAAACTGGTATTTTGAAACACAAGTTATCGTAAGTGTATTGTCATATGATGGCGAAAATCAACCGGATATGTTGGGTACTGTTGCTGCTTCGGCTGCTCTTAGTATTTCTAACATTCCTTTTGAAGGACCAATCGCATCAGTTCGTGCAGCGCGCATTGACGGAGAATATGTTGTTAATCCAACTTATGCTCAGCTTGAAGAAACAGATTTGGAAATTGTTGTTGCCGGATCAAAAGATTCAATCGTTATGGTTGAAGGTGAAACAAAAGAAATTTCTGAAGATGATTTCTTAGGTGCTGTTAAAGTATCTCATGAAGCAATTGTTGAATTCATTGCAATGCAAGATGAATTAGTTGCTGAGATCAAACCGGTTAAGCGCGAAAAACCTGTAGATGAAGAAGATGAAGATTTCAAAGCCAAAGTCGTTGAGATGGTTGGTAAGAAAATGGATAAGATCCTCTCCATCACTATGAAACAGGAACGCGGCGATGCGGAAGTTGCCTTAGTAACTGAGATCGTTGAAGCATTGGAAGAAGAATATCCCGAATGTGAAGGTGATGTAAAGAATATCGTTCATGACATTCATAAAGAAGAGATCCGTAAAAAGATCTTGAAGAAAAAAATCCGTGTAGATGGTAGAAAAACAAATGAAATTCGTAAGATCACGGCAGAAGTATCTGTTCTACCACGTGTTCATGGTTCTTCATTATTTACTCGCGGTGAAACCCAGGCATTGGTTGTTACAACTCTTGGATCATCACGTGACGCTCAATTATTAGATAGCATAAATGGCAAAGAAGATAAAGTCTATATGCTTCAATATAATTTTCCGCCATTCTGTACCGGAGAAGCTCGTATGATCCGCGGCGTTAGTCGTCGTGAAGTGGGTCACGGTAATCTTGCAGAACGTTCATTGAAACCTGTTCTTCCTTCAACGGAAGATTTTCCTTATACCATTCGTGTTGTCTCGGATATTATGGAATCAAACGGTTCTTCATCCATGGCATCTGTCTGTGGCGGTTGTCTATCTCTGATGGACGCCGGTGTACCGCTGAAAAAAATGGTATCCGGTATTGCAATGGGCTTGATCACAGACGGCGATAAATTCGCTGTTCTTTCTGATATTCTCGGTGAAGAAGATCATTATGGTGATATGGATTTCAAGGTAACAGGTACTGAAGATGGTATTACTGCCATTCAAATGGATCTGAAGATCGAAGGATTATCTTTTGATCTAATGAAAACCGCATTGAAACAAGCTAAAGAAGGCCGTCTTCATATCCTCAATGAAATGAAGAAAGGCTTAGATACACCAAGACCTGAACTCAGCAAATGGGCACCGCGCATGTCCTCTATGAAGATCGATACTGAA
>CAYTLV010000020.1:0-11146 GCA_964438445.1 uncultured bacterium
TTCACTGACAAAACCCAGTGACGAGCGTCTTTTTGCCGTCGTGGATGCCTTTAAAGAGGGATATTCGATCGATTGGGTTTATAACCTGACTAAAATTGATATCTGGTTCCTGAACAAGATTAAGAATGTGATTGATATTTCCCTTCGCCTCAGAAAAGGCGAAAAATTAGATGATGACTTATTGCTTCAGGCAAAGAAAATGGGATATTCGGATGAGCAATTGGCCATCGTTACCGGTTCAAAAGAAGAAGATATTTATAATAAACGCTTAAAAGCTAATATACATCCTTGTATTAAACAGATCGATACGGTTGCCGCGGAATATCCTGCTAAAACCAATTATTTATACATGACCTACGAAGGTATAGAAGATGATTATACCGAAAAGCATCCCGATGCGGCCATCATTCTCGGTGGCGGACCTTATAGAATCGGTTCCTCCGTTGAATTTGACTGGTGCTGTGTGATCGCGGGCAAAACGGTTCGTGCCTCGGGTAAAACATCCATTATGATCAACTGTAATCCCGAAACGGTCTCGACAGATTACGATGAATTCGACGCATTATTTTTTGAAGAATTAACATTTGAAACTGTCCGCGAAATATATAATAAAGTAGATCCTGCAGGGTTTATTCTTTCCATGGGTGGGCAGATCCCCAATAATCTGGCTGTTCGTTTGCATGAAAATGGTTTACGAATTCTTGGAACTGAAACAAAATATATCGATCGAGCAGAAAACCGTTCGCATTTTTCAGCCATGCTGGATGATCTTGAGATCATGCAGCCGGAATGGAAAGCGTTGACTGACACAAAATCGGCCTTAAAATTTGCCAATAATGTGGGTTATCCTGTATTGGTTAGACCTTCATATGTGCTTTCGGGTGCAGCAATGGCAGTTGCGACCGGCGATATCGAATTAAAAGCATTTTTACTGGCTGCCGCAGATGTTTCGAAAGAATATCCGGTTGTGATCTCAAAATTCTATGAAAATGCCAAAGAATTGGAATTTGACGCAGTAGCACAAGATGGTGAGATCATTTGTTATGCCATTTCCGAGCATGTTGAGAACGCTGGTACACATTCCGGAGATGCTACCTTGGTACTTCCGCCTCAACGTACTTACTTCGAGACTGAACGTCAGATCCGCAAGACCTCTGCAAAGATCGCCAAAAATTTAAAGATCAACGGTCCTTTTAATATTCAGTACATCGCTAAGAACAATGAAGTCCGTGTGATCGAATGCAATTTGCGTGCTTCACGATCATTCCCATTTGTTTCAAAAACACTCAACAAGAACTTCATTGAGATCGCCACTAAAGTCATTTTAGGCGATAAACAAAACAAGATCAGAATACCGATGTATGACTATGAGTATGTAGCTGTCAAAGCGCCGCAATTTTCCTTTACACGGCTCAGAGGCGCCGATCCTGCAACAGGTGTGGAAATGTCTTCAACCGGTGAAGTGGCTTGTTTAGGCGATAATTTTCATGAAGCTTATATTAAAGCATTGATCTCTGTCGGATTCAAATTTCCCGTTACCAGTGTATTGATTTCATCAGGTCCCACCGAATCCAAAGCTGAGCTTCTAGACAGCATTAAGCTACTATCGGATATGGGTGTGATCATTTTCGCAACCGCTGGAACCCAAGAATTCCTAGCAAAACATGATGTACCGAGCTTAAAATTGAATTGGCCCTTGGATGAAGAGAAGCCGGGTGTCGTTGAATACCTTAAAGAAAGTAAGATAGACTTGGTTGTTAATATTCCCAAGAACTACAATGAAGTTGAATTGACCAACGATTATACCATTCGCCGTGCTGCTGTTGATTATGCCGTGCCGCTGATCACAAATCGTCAGGTTGCCATGCGATTATTCGAAGCACTGTCTAAAACGACAATAGATTCATTGAAAATTAAAAGTTGGGACGAATACACGGTATAAGGCAAAAGTAAAAAGGCAAAAGGCAAAAGTAAAAAATCCAAGAACCAAGAAACAAATAATATTTGTTTAAAGGCAAACTTGTCCTCCGTAGCTCCAAATAGGAGCGTAGGAGGAAGGCAAAAGTAAAAAGTATAAAAGTGAAAAGTAGGGGACGGTCTCGACCGTCCCTTTTTCTTTGGGGCTCGACATTGTCGAGCCCTTCTATTTGTATAAGAAAATATTAAAGCTCATGTAGGGAACAGGCACCTGTCCTGCGTAGCTCCGATGTTTCGTAGCGAAGAAGGAAGAAGGATGGATGATGAATGCCTACCGGCCGTAGCCTTGGCGAAGGCTGGATGAATGATGAATGACAAAGCTCTAACTCGTCATCCCGTCCGTCAGCTGACGGATCGGGATCTCAATGAGAATGCAATTCTCAAAATTATTAACGATGGATAATGGATGATGAGGCATGTCATCCTGAACTTATTTCACCGATATTCATCGGCGTAGGCAGGATCTTTTTGTTATCATGATACTAAACACTTATTAAAGATATCAGAATTTTGAGATCTCTCCACTTCGGTCGAGATGACAGGAAATATTATTTGTTATAAAGAATAGTAATTTAAATCTTCAACTTACCACTTACCACTTACCACTTACCACTTATCCTTCTACGCTCTACGAGCTACTAACTTACGCCAAGGCTTCGATCGACAGGCGCAGGACAGGCCGATTTCCCCGAGTCACGCGTTACGCTTCACGAGTAACGAATATAAAAAAACCCCATCTTGCGACAGGGTTCTAGTATCATAGTTCTTAATCTTGGCCTTAACCTTAGCCTTAACCTTATTTTACAGTGTATTGCTCAATAATACCTATTTGACGAACTGCAATAGTTACATGTTCAGAGTTCGGGTAGTAGGTGAGTAGATTCTGGAATTCACCGACAGCTGAGCGCATCTTGCCCATCTTGAAATAACAGAAACCGAGCTTTAATTGAGTGTCGTCGTATTTATCAAAGGCATCCGTATTAAAGACCATGTTAAAAGCATTGAAAGCTTTTTTGTATTGGCGAAGTGCGTAGTAACTTTCACCAATCCAGTATTGGATATTTCCTGCCAATAAATGCTTAGGTTCTTTCATAAGAAGACTTTCAAATATTTCAACGGCATCATCATAACGCTGATAATAGAATTTGTTCAAAGCCTCTTTATAGTCATTCATGAATTTGTCAGTTCTGACAACTTCTCTAACTTTGATCTCAGGTACAACAATTTCTGGCTTGACAATGATCTCTGCAATTTCATCTTCTGTCAATACTTCAGCAAGTTCTTCTGGTGTTTTAACCGTTTGATCAGCAATAACCTTTTTTGATCCAAAGAAGATCGGCATACTGTTCAATTCCTGTAAATAACCGTTCATACGTGAAATTACTCCGATCAGAGTATCGGTCTGCATTTCCATGATCATATTTTCAGCTTCAAGGCGATCCAGCTGAGCATGTAATTTGGTGGTGCGAGAAATATAATATTCATCCATGGAAGCAAAAGCCAAAGTCATGGTATCTCTCAAATTTTCGATCTTCTTATCAAGGAGAGTAATATTTGTATTGTCGCTAGAAATAATGATTGGCTCACCGGGAACAACCGGAGCTTTTGTGCTGGCGCATCCGGAAAGGGCGACGGCAATAAAAACAATAATCATTAATGGAAAAAGTATTCTTTTCATAAAAGACCTCATTTAATTTTATTTCTAAAAATATTAAAAAAAAACCCAGTTAACAAAAATTATTTTAAATTTTATGTGATTATTTAGGGGGTTTTTGCTTATTTTATGGAAAAGGGAGATATTATGAACGAAAAAGAAGTAAAACTCGTTGAATTTCAAAATGATATGCTGGCTGAAATGGTTAAAAATGTGTTGAATGATAATGACATTTATTTCAGAGCAAAAAGCGATATCATACAATCTGCTCTCATTGTGGAGGGAAATGCCGCTTCCGGTGCTTTTACTATTATCTATGTAAAAGAAAATGATTTGCAGGCTGCACAAGATGCCATTGCTGGTATGGTATAGGAAAAACTATGCAAAAACTGAGAACTATTAAAGGGACACACGATATTCTACCTTGGGATATTTTCAAGTGGCAGAAGATAGAATCTGTTTTAAGAGAAGTATTTGCATCTTACGCTTGTAAAGAGATCCGTACACCTATTTTTGAAAAAACAAAATTATTTTCACGAGGTGTGGGTGAGTTTTCCGATATCGTCAGCAAGGAGATGTATAGTTTCGAGGATAAGGGCGGTGATAACTTGACCCTGCGTCCCGAATTAACGGCTTCAGTCGCACGTTCCTATATTCAGCATAATTATCAACAGGAATCCTCTCTCCATAAATTATGGTATTTTGGTCCCTTGTTTAGACAAGAACGCCCTCAGGCCGGTCGCCAGCGCCAGTTTCATCAGTATGGGATCGAACTGATCGGTTCACCACATCCCGAAGCCGATGCCGAAGCTATTGATATTGCCTGTTCCGTCTATCGTAAACTTGGACTGAAAAATTGGGAACTCCATATCAACTCGATCGGAAGTATTGAGGCAAGAAAAGTCTATATGGATGTGCTTCGTGATTCTTTAGCAGTACACAAGGGTGAACTTTGCGATACTTGCCAAGATCGTTATGATGGAAACATTCTGCGTCTTTTTGATTGCAAAAATCCCGCTTGTAAGAAAATAATGAAAGATCATGCTCCTTCTATCTTGGATTATCTCTCTGAAGAAGATAAAGAGCACTTTGAACAAGTTAAAAAACTTCTGGATGCAGCTGAAATAAATTACACCATCAATCCTGCTCTTGTTCGCGGTTTAGATTATTACACACGTACAACCTTTGAGATAAAAGGGACTGCTTTAGGGGCACAAGATGCTCTTTGTGGCGGCGGACGTTACGATAAATTGATCAGTGATCTTGATGGACCTGAAACTCCGGCAGTCGGTTTTGCTGCAGGTGTAGAGCGACTGGTACTCGCAATGGAAGCCGAAGAACTGTTTGATGTTGATCTGAGTTTTGTAGATCTCTATGTTGCTCCCATGGATATTGCTTGTCTTGAGGGAATTACACCTGTCGTTCATTCATTGCGTGAAAAAGGTTTTCGTGTGCATCTTGAGCTAATGCGGCGTTCTGTGAAAGCCATGATGCGTGACGCTAATCGACAAAATGCCCGTTGGGTAGCTGTGGTTGGTGAGCAAGAATTACAAAGTGGTAATTTGAAATTAAAAAATATGCAAGAAAACATTCAGCAAGAAACAAGCTTGAATGAAATTGAAAACATCTTGACCAAATGAATAGAATATTATGGCAAAATTTGACTTTATTAGAGATTACTTTTCCGATGCAAAACCCGAGGTTGGCATAGTTCTTGGAAGTGGATTGAATAATCTTCTCGATTCCATTGAGATTGAAAAAACATTATCCTATACCGATATTCCCGGATTTCCACAATCAACCGTTCCCGGACATGAAGGATCCTTCATTTTGGGTAAAAGCGATAATGTGCAAATTCTAGCGGCTAAAGGACGCTTTCATTTTTATGAAGGTTATGATCTTGAAACCGTACTTTCTATCATGAAAAGCTTCAATGCTGTCGGTATCAAGAAAGTGATCATTACGAATGCGGCCGGACTGATGGATCGTGATCATGAACCGGGCGATATATTATTGATCAAAGATTGTATCGATATGACAACTCAGGCTTCAATTTTAAAGGCCGGTACAGCTGTTCTTGGTGATAAAGAACGCAAAATGGCATTGAAAGCTGCAGAAGCTTCTAATGTGGATCTGGGTGAAGGAGTTTATGTTTGGACTACCGGACCTTCATATGAAACACCGACCGAGATCGAATATTTTCGTTCTTTGGGAGGTGATCTGGTAGGTATGTCCACAATGCCCGAGATCATGTGGGCACGTGAACATGAAATGGTAGTCTATCCTTTTTCATGTGCCACGAATTGGGCGGCAGGGATTGCTTCTCAACCTCTGACTCATGAAGAAGTTAATGAAACTGCTCAACATGTTCGAGAAGATTTAACTCGATATATATTAACACTTTGTAAACTTATCGGAGACTAATAATAGATGATGAAACATCCCCCCGGATGTCACCGTATTTCAGGTCGTACTTATTTTACCTTGTACGTCCCGTATGCCAAACAGGTACGACTTTTACTTTTTTCAAAATGTAATGATGAAAAAGCTACGCAGTCTTTGCCAATGCGAGCTGTCAGCGGTGGATTTTGGGAGTATTCCGATATTCGTTCTTTTGTCGGTAATTATTATGTTTTTCAGATCGATGAACAAGCTCTGCCCGTAGCGGATCCCTATGCAATATCTATTTCAACATTCAATGATTTCCGTCAACATGCTAAGGCATATATTTATGAAAGCGATTTTAACTGGGAAAACGATAAATTCGTTTCTCCTTCTGATCCGCGTGACTTGATTATTTATGAAAGTCATGTCAAAGATATGACTAATCATGCTTCAGCTAAAGTAAAAAACCCCGGATCTTATGCCGGTTTTATGGAAAAGATCGCCTACCTGAAAGACTTGGGTGTAAATGCAGTTGAATTACTGCCGATCCAGCACTTTGCAAATTATGAACCCTCTTACACAGAAGCCACAAATTATGTTTTGAATACCTGGAACCCCTATGCTTATAATCATTGGGGTTACATGACAGCCTATTTTTTCGCGCCCGTTAATTTCTATTCATTGGCAGGAACACGAGAAAAAGGGAAGTGGTCGGATCCTCGCGGTAAAGAGATCGAAGAATTGAAATCACTGGTTAAAGCTCTGCATAAAGAAGGTATTTCAGTGATCATGGATGTGGTATTTAACCATATCTCGCAATATAATTTGAATCCATTGCGTGTATTGGCTGAAGATCATTACATCGATCCTCATGCAAATACGAGTGGTTGCGGAAACGATATCCGTTCCGAATCTCCGGTATCACGAAATTTGATAGTTGACTCAACCCGCTATTGGATGGAAGAATTTCATATTGATGGACTTAGATTGGATCTTGCCGGGATTCTTGATGATGATACACTTTCGGCTATCCGCAGTACGGCTCAAGCAGTTAATCCTAATGCCATTCTTGTCGGTGAGCCCTGGGGGAAACGTTATTTCCCTGAACGAATGAGCGATCTTGGCTTTGGCATATGGAATGATGTGTATCGAAATGGTGTCAAAGGTGAAAATCCACACGATAGAAAAGGATTTATTTTTGGAGAATGGGATCATGATCTAAATAAGAATAATTTTATTAAGCTATTGACCGGTTCACTCCAAAAAGATGGTGGTTTGGTAGCGGACAGCCGTTATACAATAAATTATATTGCAGCGCATGACGGTTATACTTTGGGTGATTTTATCCGCATTGCAACTAGAAATAAAGGCAAAACAGTAATCACTGATCATTCTGAACATGTGAAATTGAAAGAGGAAGAAATGGCTATCCATAAATTAGCTGCATTTACTTTGGCAGTTTCACAGGGTGTCATGATGCTTCATGCCGGACAGGAATTTGCGCGAAGCAAACTCATTATAAAAACACCCGGGGTTTCGGATCCTGATTTTGGCGAACTTGATGATGATTCTTATGCTAAAGATAATGAAACCAATTATTTAAATTTTAATGATAAAGAGCTCAACGCGGAATTGTTTGACTATTATAGTAAACTGATCGCTCTGAGAAAATTATTCCCCGAATTAAGGGCAGCTGATCGAAAACAAATTACAGCCATTTATGCCAAAGAGAACGACTTTGCTTTAGGATATTTATCACGTTCAGATACACGCACTTGTGCCGTGTTGATCAATGCATCGGCAACAAAAACGGCTATTTTCAGCTTGGATGACGAAACATGGGATGTTTTTGTTGATGCTACTTCTGCCTCATTGGAAGCAAAAGGGCAGGTTTCCGGCGCAAAGATAGAATTGCAAGCTCGCACACAATATTTATTGGTAAAAAAAACATGCTTAGGAATATTAAACAAAACCTGCTGATCTCAGCTTGCTTACTTTCTGTTTCTTGTCGCTATGATGGTAAGGACAATGCTTTATCAGAAGAAGATATGAAGACACTAACAGAGCATTTTAATCTAATCCCCATTTGTCCGGAACAGCTTGGTGGACTTTCTACACCTCGTCTACCCGCAGAGATCCAAAGCGATGGAAAAACATTGAGACAAGATGGTGTTGATGTAAGTTTGGAATTTCAACGGGGAGCTGATGAAGCGTTTAAAATTTCCAAGATATATGGATGTAAATTGGCACTGTTAAAAGCGAAGTCACCTTCTTGTGGAAATCATGAGATCTATGATGGTTCCTTCACGGGAAAATTGGTCCCGGGAAAGGGGCGGACGGTGAAATTATTTGAAAAACATAGTATTAAAGTGTATAATGAAAATGAAATTGAAATTTTGATAAAGGAGAATATTGATGTTTGATCCCAGAGAAAAGAAGTTGGCAGAATTATTGGTTAATTATTCCTGTGATGTTCAAAAAGGTGAAAATGTTCTGATCGAAGCCTTTGATATCCCAGAAACCTTTGTAAAACAACTGATCCGTGCGATCCGTCAGCGTGAAGGAAATCCCTTTGTGAGTATAAAGAACAATTCTATCCAACGGGAATTGTTTTTGAATGGAACGGATGATCAGATCACTTTCAGTGGTGAATACGAAGCTTATCGTATGAAAAAAATGCAGGCATATATTGGCGTTCGTGGATCACAAAATATAACTGAATTATCCGATGTGCCCGCTGATGATATGAAACGCTATCAAACTCTTTGGAGTCAGCCCGTTCATTCGCGTATACGCGTTCCTGAAACCAAGTGGGTGGTTTTGCGTTGGCCAACACCATCTATGGCCCAACAAGCCGGTATGAGCACCGAAGAATTTGAAGAATTTTATTTTGATGTATGTACTCTTGATTATCCCAAGATGGCCCTTGCACAGAAAACACTGATGGCACTTGAAGCAAAGACCGATAAAGTCCATATCAAGGGTCCCGGTGAAACTGATCTACATTTCTCAGTAAAAGATATACCCGTTATTCAATCTTGCGGTTTGCGAAATATCCCCGATGGTGAGGTTTTTACCGCACCGATCAGGGATTCGGCCAATGGCGTGATCGAATACAATACACCCACACTTTATCAAGGAACAGTATTTGATAGAATTAAATTGACATTTAAAGACGGTAAGATCGTTAAAGTTGACGGTGATGATGTTGAACGATTAGAAGAAATATTCAATACTGACGAAGGCGCTCGTTATGTGGGTGAATTTGCCATCGGTATGAATCCTTATATCAATCGCCCTATGAAAGATATCCTTTTTGATGAAAAGATCGCCGGTTCTATCCATTTTACTCCGGGTAATTCCTATGATAATGCCTTTAACGGTAATCGTTCAGCTATTCACTGGGATCTGGTTTTGCGCCAGACACCCGAATGCGGTGGTGGGGAAGTCTGGTTCGATGATGTACTTATCCGTAAAGACGGTATGTTCATCCTTGATGAATTGAAATCATTAAATCCTGAGAACCTGAAATAAAACATATGGAAGAAGCTAAATTATCGACACTTGTATCTGTTCGCAAAGTGCAAAAATATCATAGTGGAGATATACTTAAAGCGGTTGAAGAAATATATGTGGCTGCAGGTGGCCCGGATCCAAAGGGCAAGAAAGTCCTGCTTAAACCTAATATATTAGCTGATCTGGCACCTGAAAGAGCTGTGACGACCCATCCGGAAGTATTCCGGGGCTTTGTGTACAATATTTTCTATCTCGTGGTGCTACGGTCCTTGCAGGTGATTCTCCCGCCTTACATGCTTCCGGTTTTAAGGCAAAGATCTGCGGTATTGGTCCGGTTTGTGAAAAACTGGGAATAGAATGGGTTGATTTTACCGAAGATCCAATTCATAGAAATGGATTTAAATTTGCCAAAATCCTGGATGAAGTGGATATGGTGATTTCACTGCCAAAATTAAAGACACATGAATTGGCATACTTTACCGGTGCTACAAAGAATCTATTTGGACTGATTCCGGGACTGTCTAAAGCACTATTACATGCTAAATATCCCAATCGAAATGCTTTCTCGGCTATGATCGTGGATGTTATGGAGGCAATTAAACCAACCTTTGCCATTATGGATGCCATTATTGGTATGGAGGGTGCAGGACCACAAAATGGACAACCGAAATATATTGGTTTGATTCTTGGCTCATGCAATCTCATAGCATTGGATATTGTGGCATCTCAGATCGCGGGTTACGATCCTATGGATATTCCTATGCTTTCCCACGCAGTTAAAGAGGGTGTTCAGCTTAGTGATGTTAAAGATATTGTTGTAGAAGGTGGAACTATAAAAGATTGGCACGTTAAAAATTTTAAACGCATACCTATTAACAGGCGGTACAATCTTGCCTTCATGGGTGTGAGGTATGAAAGAATACGAAGGTGTTTTGATCGCAAACCGGTATTTGATCATGATAAGTGTATTCTTTGCCAAAAATGTGTCCAAATATGCAAAGCGGAAGCTCTGCAGGTAAAAGATGGTAAAATACAATTCCATGATCCCAATTGCATTCGTTGTTATTGCTGCCATGAAGTGTGCCCCGTTAACGCTATAGAGATCAAACGAAAGGTCTTTTAATGAAAAAAATAATTGCAATTATTTTGACACTGTCTTCAATAGCATTTGCCTGTACATCGGCAATTATCAGCGGATCTGCGACCATTGATGGTCGTCCTATACTTTGGAAACATCGTGACACGGGTTCTATCGAGAATAAATTGGTTTTTATCAGTGACTCCGGTTATGATTTTATGGGAGTAGCAAATGCAAAAGATATTGATAGTAAAGATATTTGGATGGGAATGAATGAAAAGGGTTTCTCTATCATGAATACAGCTTCGTACAATATAAACGGAGGTGTGACCTGTGATGTAGAACCGGATCAGGAAGGTCTTTTCATGAGACTGGCATTGGAAACTTGCGCTGATTTAAATGATTTTGAAGACCTTCTACGCAGATCTTCAGGTAAATGGGGGATAGAAGCCAATTTTGGAGTGCTTGATGCCGATGGAAATGCAGCTTACTACGAAACCGGATATTATGATTTTACAAAATTCGATGTAAATGAT
>CAYTLV010000020.1:11246-16943 GCA_964438445.1 uncultured bacterium
GTTCGATATTGGAGTGCTTCTGTTCTGATCGTTCAAGGCGTTTTACCGGGAGAAGACCCCAAGAACACAATGTTATGGCCGGTGTTAGGTTTTCCTTTGACGGCGATGGCAACTCCGGTTTTCTTCTCATCTGGTCATGATCTACCCAAAGTAATTACAACAGATAGTAAAGAAGCACCTTATCTTGCCAATGCGGCGATAAAATTGAAAGACGAGCTTTTTCCTGTTGGACATGATGACAAAGAAAATTATATGGATGTAGCTAAGTTAAAAAACCGCAAAGGGAACGGCTATTTACAGGAGATCATGAAAGCCGAAAGAGTCATTATAGAAAAGGCAAAATCGGTAAGAGTAGATCAAACAGAAAATGCAATTTCAGACTATTATCACTGGTTGGATAATTATGTTGTAGATGTTTATGACAAACTTTTGCCCTGCGAGCCCATGAAATATGATCTTCCCAGATGTGATGACGAAAAAATCTGTAAATAATTATAATAAAGAATGATATAAAAAAGTACGGAACGGTTTCAAACCGTTCCGTTTATATATTAATCATTAAATTATCAACCATCAACCATCAACCATCAACCATCAACCATCAACTTTCAACTTTCTTTAAACACACCGTTTCTTATACAAATAAATAAACACCCCAACAATGATCGCGCTGCCAAGCAAGCTTAATGGATCTACGATTTCGCCAAGAAAGAAGATACCGATGAGAGCGGTAAAAAGAACATGAAGGTATTTGTAAGGAGCAATATCAGATGCGCGGGAATAGCGGTAAGATTCCGTCATAAGCATTTGTCCAATACCCGCAAAAACTCCGATCCCGAGTAAATAAAACCACTGAATAGGGGTGGGCATAACAAAACTTGCAATAGCTCCGGGCAATGTAACGACAAATGAGATTAATGAAAAATAGAAGACGATCGTACCGGGTGCTTCACCTCGAACATTCAAAAGTCGAATAAGTGCGTAAGCAAATCCGGCAAAGACAGCGGAGCCCAATCCAAGCACCGCAGGTAAAACAACGATGTCAAATTGTGGTTTAATAATAAGCATAGAAGCTAAAAATGCAACAATTATTCCAATAACTTGATGACGATTGAGTTTCTCTTTAAGAAATAGTGCTGCGAAAAGAATGACAAAGAAAGGTGACAATTTATTCAACATTGTACCATCACTGAGGTTCATGTTGGAGATGCAATAGAAGTACATCATGACGCCACCCAAGCCACCCAAGCCTCTTAATATTAGAAACTTACGATTTTTTGGCTGTCCCCAAAAGGACTCCCCATTTTTTGCAATAATAACGATCGCGATGATAAGTGAAATTAAATTTCTAAAGAGGACTTTTTCGAAGAGAGGGAGATCGCCGGATAGGCGTACCATAAGGGACATTAGAGCAAATGACAGTGATGAAATTGCCATTAATATTATTGATTTTTTATATCCATTCTCCATTGAAAAATCTATAATAAAAACATCAATTTTCATATCAAAATCTTGACTACGATTGATAATCTCCCTACATTATCCAGCTATTATAAAAATTGTTTCTAGGAGGAAAGTCGTATCGTATCAAATTATTCGACATTTTTCAAACAAGTCCAAAAAACACCGGAAGATGTTTTCATTTATTCAGGCGAAAAAGCTCTGACCTATAAGGAAGTTTTTGAATCTTCTTTAAAGCTTGCCAGTCATTTTCACCAACATGGGATTACAAGAAATTCTCGTGTAGTTGTTATGCTGCCCAATATTCCTGAAATGATCTATACATGGTTGGCCCTTTCCCGCTTGGAGGCCATGATAATCCCCGTCAATGTGAATTATAAATCTTTGGCATTGAGATATATTATTGATGACAGTTCTGCCGTGTCTGTGATCTATCATGCAAACAATGAAGAAGATGTTATAAATGCAGCTGATATTCTTACTTCTTTAGATACCTTTATTGGTTTGGGCGAATGCAAAAATGAGGGAAGCATAGATTTTATGGAATATATGGATAAGCCCTTATTTGGTGGACCATATAATCCCGAAGGTGATGATACAAATGTAATGTTTTATAGTGGTGCCGCAACGGGTCCGGCAAAATATGCAAAATATTCCAATAATATGCTTTTGCGTAATACGAATGACTATTTATCCGCTGTGATGTTAAAACCTAAAGATGTGGTCTTCTCTCAATTTCCGTTGGCACATTTTATAGGCTTTGTAGCTGTCATGAATGCAGTCGTCAATGCAGGTGCTTCAATAGCAATTTGCAATACAGATGATGAAGCTGAGCTAAAGAAAACATTTATCAGCTCAAAAGCGAACTACATGGTTGCGGAACCTGCCTATATTGCTTACTTAAACGAGAAGAATGATAAAACGTTTTTACCTGAATCTTTACAATATGCTATTACCGGTGGTGGACGACTAAAAAAAGAAATTCATGAAACTTTTATGAATATTTATAAGATACCAGTTTTTAAGATCTATGGAATGGTGGAAGCTGGGCCAATACTTACCGTTAACACGAATACGGATAAACCTTCTTCTATTGGAACAACCTTAAGCAATGTTTCAATTGCATTGAAGAGGGGCGATGAGATGTTGCCGGAAGAAGTTATCGGTGAAATATCCGTAGTTTCAAGTATATTGACTGAGGATCTTCATAAATTGCTAAGCGATCAATTTCATGATGGTTGGTACCATACGGGAGATCTTGGTCGTTTAGATATGGATGGTTATCTATATTTTGTGGATCGTAAATCTTATGTAATCAATGTCCGAGGTTTTGATGTTTATCCTGAACAAGTAGAGACAGTCTTGATGAAACATTCTATGATCCAGGATGTTGTTGTGAAGGGAACACCCAAGGACAGCTATTCTGAAAGTATTCAGGCCTATATTATTCAAGAAGAGGGAAAACGTCCAACTGATGATGAACTGATTACATTTTTAGAGAAGAAATTACCCCGGTATCAAATACCGGAAAAATTTATATATGTCAACCACTTTCCAAAATCTCCTACGGGGAAAGTGGTGCGGCAAGCTTTGAAATAAAATAAAACCCATTATGGAGGAAATATAATGGCAACTTTGACCAAAGATATTCGAAATATCGCACTGGTTGGTCATTCAGCAACAGGAAAAACCTTATTGGCCGACGCCTTCCTGCTGAATGCGGGGACGATCAACCGACTTGGATCAGTCCAAGAAGGTACTACCACTTCAGATTATTCTCAAGAAGAGATAGATCGTCAGATATCACTTCGTACATCATTAATGCACGTAGTTCAAAATGGTGTCAAACTGAATTTATTAGATACGCCGGGATATATGGATTTTTCCGGTGAATTAACTGCAGTCAGCCATATAGTTGATTCTGCCGTATTGACGATAGATGCCTCATCAAATGGTATTGAAGTTGGTACCGAACTTGCATGGGAAGCACTTGAAACAAACAATGTTTCACCCTTCTTTGCAGTTACAATGCTGGATAAAGAGCACACACATTTTGACGAAATTGTTTCAACTTTGCAAAATCGCTTTGGTGATCATGTTTTTCCGATCCAGTTCCCGATCAATGAAGGCCCTGCTTTACATTCTCTTGTTGATATTTTAAAGAAAAAAGTATTGAATTTTGATGCTTCAGGTGCATATACAGAAGAAGATATCCCAGCTGAACATCAAGCTCGTGTTAATGAATTATCTGAAAAACTTGTTGAGCTTGTGGCCGAATCTGATGATGCTTTGCTTGAAAAATATTTTGAAGAAGGTAAATTGAGTAAAGAAGAACTTGCCAAAGGTCTTAAAGATGGTATAGCTTCTCGTACTTTGTATCCTTTGGTATGTGTTTCCACTATGAAAAATGTTGGTATTTCACGTCTGGCTGAGATCTTGGCGGATTTGGCACCCGTACCGGCAAGCGAAGTAAAAGCACTGAATGCAGATACGACAGATGAAGTTATTCGTAAGGTCGATGCTTCCGAACCTACCAGTCTTTTCATTTACAAAATCGTTTATGAACAGCACATTGGTGAAATGTTCTATTTCAAAGTCATGTCCGGTACTTTGAAACCAGGCCAGGATCTGAAAAATGTTCAAACCAATGTTACGGAACGTTTTGGTTCAGTGTTTACAATGAATGGCAAGAATCGTGTTGAACTTGATGAATTACAAGCCGGTGATATCGGTACTGCAGTAAAGCTAAAAGATACACATACTTGTAACTCACTTTGTGATTCAAAATCTATGGTAGAATATGAAGCGATCAAATTCCCTAATCCTATTATTCGTGTAGCTGTTGAAGCTTCTGCGAAAGGGGATGACGAAAAGATCGGTGTGGGTCTTACTCAGGTAAGAGCAGAAGATCCCAGTTTCTATTATGAAGTTGATCCCGAGTTGAAACAAACTATTGTTTCAGGCCAGGGAGAAACTCACCTCGATGTATGTTTGAAAAAGATCGAAGATCGTTACCATATTGAGATCCTTCAGATCGAACCGAAAATCCCTTATCGCGAAACTATTCGCAAAACGGCTCAAGGTCATTATCGACATAAAAAACAGTCCGGTGGCGCAGGTCAGTTCGGTGAAGTTTATCTTCGCATTGAACCTAAACCCCGAGGCGAAGGTATTGAATTTAAAAGTGAATTGGTCGGTATGAATGTGGATCGTTCCTTTGTTCCTTCAGTAGAAAAAGGTGTTAACCAAGAAACGGTTGAAGGTCCTCTTACAAGCTCTAAAGTGATCGATATTAAAGTCGCTTTCTATGATGGTAAACAACATCCCGTCGATTCAAAAGATATCGCTTTCCAGATCGCCGGTCGCGGTGCATTCCGTGAAGCATTCAAAGCTGCAGATCCTATTTTGCTTGAGCCTATCTACGAGATCGAGATCAAGATCCCTGAAGATTACATGGGTGATGTTATGGGTGATGTTTCTTCACGTCGCGGAAAGGTACTTGGTATGGACTCAGATGGTCATAATCAGATGATCAAGGCGTCTGTTCCTCTAGCGAACTTATACAAATATGCCAACACTCTGCGTTCAATATCACAGGGTCGAGGTCAGTATCGCCGAAAATTCTCACATTACGAATACGTTCCGAAAGAAATTCAGGACAAGATCGTAGCTGAACATCAGAAAGAAAGAGAAGAAGCGCATAGCTAAATATCAATTAAATGATATAAAAAACAGGCTCCTTTTGGAGCCTGTTTTGTTTTATGCGGGTGGAAAATGTGATGGGGGACACAAAAGAGAATTTTGTATGGAAAATAATTTATTAATGACATAAAATTACAATCGTAGAGACAAGGCATTGCCTTGTCTCTATCAATAAAATTGTAATAAAATGAGATAAAATGTCTAAAAAATATTTAAACATATATCGCATTGAATCCTCCCGATTGCAAAATTGGGATTATGGATGGAATGGATGGTATTTTGTGACGGTAAAAACAAAATTCAATAAACCGTATTTTGGTAAAATCGTAAACAATAAAATGATATTATCCAATATTGGTGTTTTAGCAGAAAGGTATTGGCAGGAAATTCCGAATCATTTTAATTTTGTAAAATTGGATGGGTTTGTTGTCATGCCGGATCATATTCATGGGATAATAACAATTAATAAAAAAGATGATGTAGAGACAAGGCAATGCCTTGTCTCTACAAACAATCATTTAAAAAAGTCTTTAT